>CAZQWZ010000078.1:0-11303 GCA_964596935.1 uncultured Roseivirgaceae bacterium | reverse complement strand
TCTGTCGAAGTGATTCAGTATAGAAGTCTAATTTCTGTTATCTCAAAAACGCAAACATTTGCGTAGTTTTGTTGTAGTTTTATATAGATATTGCTCTGCTCTGCACTGAGCCTGTCGAAGTGTTTCAGTATAGAAGTCTAATTTCTATTATCTCAAAAACGCAAATGTTTGCGTAGTTTTGTTGTGGATTTGTATAGATATGTTGCTCTGCTCTGTACGGTGTACAGATCACCAAATCATTAATCACCATCTAAAACACATATTTTGTAATATACTTTATTGTCATAAAATTGAATTATTATTTTCTCATATTCTAAAAATGATGAAGTTTTATTTGAATACCAATAGTTTATTTTTATGCTATCCTCATTGCTATTGTCAATATGTTCTCTTAAAGGCTTGCCAAGTAACGAATCTACAATACTCTTTTTTTCGCCAGTGGCAATTTTATCAAAAATATCCTTATCAAATTTTTCAGAATATTCTGTTCCTAATGGAGGGTATAAATACGGACCAAGGACTGGAAATATAAAAAAACCTAAAAATAGAACAACCACCAAACCTATCAACCAATTTTGTTTTTTCTTTCTCATAACATGTTAATTGCTTTTAAATGGATTTTTCGTTGGAGCTATTCTATTTTTGTCATTTTTTTTCACCCATCCAACAAAATACTTAACACTTAAAGGTGGTAGGGCAAACGGGTTAAAGGGGTTGGTAGTGTTTTCAATATAAAGTCCTTTCTTACGTTTCCAAGATATGGTTGCTTTCGCTCCATCACTTATTTTGTACCATGAATTATCTTCATCTTGATCACGTAAAAAAACACCATCTACATTATCATATTCTCCAGGTTTCGTGGGATTAAATGGAACTTGCTCTGTTTCACCTGCTGCTGGGTCTTCTGGGATTATAGCTATATCCTCAAAGCTTTCTTTAGGGACGGAGTCGTCAATTACGATAGTGGCAGTAGGAAAACTTCCACCTTTATTATTGTTATTCTCAGTCGAAGCTGTTATTGGGTCATCACTTTTTTGAGGATTACATGGAGGTTTCTCACAACCACCACCAGTTTCCCCAGAAGTTCCAAAATTTTTAGTCTGTATATTTGACCTCCCAAACGCACTGTTATCAACCATTCCTTCGGTGATTGTCCCGTTACCCATCATTGCTTGCCCCATACTTCCGCCACCACCAGAGGACGATCCCGCTGCCGCAGAAACATCTGCCTGCATACCGTCTGGGTCTATAAAATATATTGGGTTGTTTAATGCGTAGGTGTAAGTAGAAAAACGTCTTGAGGTTTCGGCAAGTGGGTCAATATTCATCCATCTACCTAAAGCTGCATCGTAATTTCTTGCTCCATAATCGTACCACTCTAAACCAAGTTCTTGGTTTTGCTCCATACCGTTAAACTTCCAGTTTTGAGCTAAATCGTTTCCGCCCTGTTGTACGTAATTATACCCTTTATGTTTTAAACCAAAGGGATAATAATTAGACTCCTCAATAATTTCATCTTGGGATATTGTACCATCTAAATTACCATCTGAGTAGGAGAGTCGTACATTACCTAAGTGGTCTCCATTTATGCGAAAAATAAATTTTGCGGTCGCATTTTTTTGGGGTACGATCTCTAAAATAGAAAAATTTCGGTATGTGATTTTCTTGCATCCCATTGATTCACAATATATAAATAATGGATGATTCTACACTTCAAAAGTTTAGTTTTTTATTTTAATATATCCTTCCTATATTTTTCTTATCAGAACCCTGAAGCTGATGGAACACGAACCTCGAAGCTCGCTCGGACTTTTGCGGACTGGTTTCAAAAGTGAGCGTTTTAAAAAGAAGATAATTTTGACGAGGCTGGTTTTTAAAGGGCAAAGGCAATTATCTTCTTTTTAAAATGTTGCCCAGCGGCAAAGAGCGACACAACAGTAATTGGAACGAGTTGTATAAAAAAACAAGCAAAGAAGTAAAGCAAGTTTTTTTTGCTTGCTGTCTTTTTGTGAAGATTTTTTTATGCAAATTCGGTGCGATGGCTTACGAAGTAAATAATAATCAATCGTAGTGCGTTGGCAGTAGCGGTGGCAAAAAGCGTTGGATGTGTCGGCAATTTTACATAATAGCAGTTATAACTACAAAATAAATTAACGCCACGAAGTGAACCATTGAAAGGCATTTAGTATTATAACTACTATTATGTAACTTTGCTTTGGGTAGTTTTTATAGCGGATTTTTTGTTCTTTAGCGGTGGCACAGCTCTTTGCTTTTTATCGATAATCGACTTTTAAATAGTATATTCTATCGTAAAAAGTAATGTGCTGTTTTTGCGTTGGCTTACAAAAAATGTGACCTAAAAGCTACAGAAGTGGTGGCGAGCGGAACAAAACAAAATACAGAGGGTTTTTGCTTTTCGCAAAAAACTGGGTTTTGTTTTGTGGGGATATTTCGACTTCGCTCAATACAGGTTTTACTTTTTATTCTTTTTGTAACCTATTTGAGTTCTTGGTTTTTCGTTTTCTTTCTTGTCTGTCAGTTCATCCAAATAATTAAAGACCAGTTCTATATTTTTACTTTGATTTAATAACTTCTTTTTAATTTTCTCAATATCAAGTTTTAAACTTAAATTATCTGTTAACATCGCTCGTAACTTGGTGAAAATTCTCATTATTTGGATATTAACTGCAATCGCTTTTTTACTATTTAAAGCACTTGATAACATCAGTACACCGTGTTCCGTGAATACATAAGGTAATTTTCTTCTTCCTCCCCAAGATGATGTTTCATTTTGTGATTTTAAAATTTCCCATTCTACATCTGTCAACTGGAACATAAAATCCTCTGGAAATCTATCTTGATTTCTTTTTACTTGCTGGTTTAAAATTCTTGTTTCAACTCCATAAAGTTCTGCTAAATCGCTATCTAACATTACTTTTTGGTCTCTTATGTAGTAAATCTTACTGATAACTACTTCGTCTGGTATGATTAATTTATTGCTCATTTATTATAAATATTTACAAAAATAACAACTTGATGTCACAAATTGTGATATCAAGTTTGATATTATTTTCTTTTCAGCTTAACGGATGGAACTCATTGATTGCTTCGTGCAAACTTTCAAGATTATCTTGTTTGTATTTTTCGGTGGAACTTATGTATTTATGCCCTGCTAAATATTGAACTTTTCTAATATTAAATTGTCCTAACCAATTCACGATTACCGATGCTCGTAAATGATTTACATTTCCAACTTTACTATTTATCTTCTTTAAATTTTTTAATATTCCGATGCGTACAAGGTCGTTAAAATGGTTTTGAGGAATTAATAATTGCTCGTTGTAGCTGTTGTTATATTTTTCTATTTGTGGTCGGATTTCATTTACATATTCCAATAAATCCAACACTTGCCACGATTTTAGTTCCATTGTTCTGCTGTTATTTTTTCTGGTACTTGGAACATAAATTTTGCCTTTATAAAGTTCTAAATGTTCCAACAAAAGACTTTTTAAATTGGTGGTATTTAATCCTTGATAAACTATTAATCCTGTGATAATTTTATTTCGTTTTGCTGTTAATTTGGTTTTGTAATTGGTGTATTTTTTAAAAGTGTCTGTTTCAAAAGAATAATATAAATCTTCCAGTTCGTCTGCATCCAAAAGATTGTGCAATACTCTTTTTATTGTTCCTTTTACAGATACTTTTTCCAATGGGTTTTCGGCTCTTTTATTGGTTTCGATTAGGTAATCAAAATAGTTGCGTAGCGTTACAATATTGTTGTTTATGGTCTGTACTTGCAATTGTTTTTGCTGTAAATATTTAATGTATTTTAAACTGGTTTTATAATCAATTTCATTAGCTTTTATACGATGCTTTTTTAACCAAGCTGTAAACTCTTTGGTACGTTTTAGATAATGTTCTATCGTTGTTTTACTGTAATTGTTCTGTTGTAAATATTCTTGGTAAATAATCATTATTCATCTTTTAAAATATGAGTATAAATTTGTGTAGATTCCAATGAGCTGTGTCCTAAAAATTGCTGTATATCTTCTATTCTCATTCCTGCCTTTAAAAAATGCGTAGCGATGGAATGGCGTAACATATGAGGTGTAATATTCTTATTTTGTAATGTTTCTTTATTACTATTTTTAATAATCATTTTTAAGTCGTTTTCTATGGTGCAACCACTTATTTTAGTACTTCGTCTGCTTACAAAAACATAGTCGCTCTCGGATGCTACTTTAAAATCCATTCGTGCATTGTAAATGTAATCTTCCAATATTTGTAAGTTGTAATGATTGATTGGAACAAAGCGTTCTTTATAGTTCTTTCCTTTTCTAATAAATACTCGTTCTTTATCCCAAAGAATATCATTGAGCATTAAATTAACCACTTCGTTTCTTCGCATTCCTAAACTGTACAAACAGACTAATAATGCTTTTTGTCTTGCTCTAAACCGTGGTAATTCGTGGCTGTATTCTGTTGCTTTAAATAATTGTTTTACTTCCTTTTCTGTGCAGTATTTTAGTTTGTGATTTTCTACCTTTTCACGTCTAATGTGCATATTAAAAGGTTTTTTATGATGCTTGGATAAATATTCTCTAAACTTTTTCAATGTGCTTTGATGTGAGTTTAGATAGACATTACTTAATGCTCCACCTCTTGTTTTATTGGGTCTTTGTTTTAGGTACTTATAGTAATTTTTGATATGCTCTTTTTGAATACTATCTATATGATTGATATTGTTTTGTTCCAACCAGTAGAGAAATTCACAGAGTTGATGTGGATAATTTTTTTGCATTGCTTCACTAAATCCAAGTACGTCTAACCAGTTTTTAAAATCGATTAATAAGGCTTTGTAACTTTGATTTGTGAGTTTGCTTTTCTTCATATTTATCTTCCGTGAAAACGGAAGTCTCTTTTTTATTTGATAGTTAGGTGTCGAGATTCTCGACTTTTATTTTAGGGTCGGTTGCATTTTTTGAGTTTGGTGGCGAGTTGCTGTAATTAATTGACTTACTTAACTTTAACCTCGCCATTTTGTTGTGGCGACTTGGTGGCGATATGGCGAGATTGAGAGCCTCGACAAGCAATCATTTTTTGCCTTTTATTTGCACTATACAGTCTTGTAATGCTTTGTTTATCTGCTTTTTAAGGCTCGTATATTCTCCTAAATCAACAATTTCAAAACAATAGCTTTTAGATTTTACTTTTACTCTTTTTATATAATTTTCTGCTAATAATTGTTTGTGATACCAACGTAACGTACTTTCTTTAATGCGTAGATTTCTTCTGATTTCAGCGTTTGTAAATGTGCTTTGATTGTTCTTTATTAGATAGTCTTTTAAGTTCTCTAAATGATTTCTGCAAGCTCCTGTAAGTGTGTCCGATTTTCTTAATAAAACTTCTATTATAAGTTCGTTTGCTTCCTGTATATCTTCGATTTCAGTTTCTATAAATTCTTCTCCTGTTTCTTTATCGTATTGCTTTTCTCGCTGATATTGTTTATAAAATGTAATCGCTTCAATAAATTGTAAATAATGACTGTTGGTTCTTCTTGGCTTAAAAACGGATTGCGGTAATTCTAAATATTCTGCAAACGGATTGATTACTCTAATTGGCTTTAATAATCGCTGTACATTGCGGAGAAGCTCCGCTGCTTTAAATTGTGCGTTCTCGTTTATCTTGCCTGCGGAAGCTCTCCGCTGATAATTCATTATTTTTTTATCCTGTTCCTCACTTTCATCGATGTACAATAAAAAGGAACGATTGCTATTATCTTCGTAAATACTTTCACGAGTGGTGCATCCTGCAACAGATACTGGACCTTCAACGGTTAAATGGATGGTTTTTGTAGTTCCTTTTGCATCTTTATGAACTACGGTTTTTGTAATTCGTTTTTTGGTTTGTAATTCTCGAAGTGGATAGAGTACAGATTCTGCTCCGTCTAAATCTTCTATTAAAATAAGTTTGTGTTGCAATTCCGTTCTGTTAAAATAGTAAAATGCGTTTGCTGATAATACGGTAATTTCAATTTTATCTTCTTCTGGTATGAGTTCTGATACTTTGGATTGTAAATGTGTTTTTCCTGTTCCAGAACTTCCCAAACTGATGCAATGCAAAGGACTATTTGTTTTTCTTGACGTGAAAATTATAAACATTGTTTGTCTGTTATTTTCTTCTCCGATTACTCCAGAGTTTCCGATAAGCGTATTTGTTTTGCTCAATAAATCTTTAGACTTTAAAAAGGTTTCGGCTTGTTTGATTTCCGTTGCAGAAAGTTCTTTAAAAAAAGGTGCAACAGCTTGTTGCTCTTTTTCCACTAATAAAAAACGGTAGTTTTCAAGTTCCTTTGTGAGTTCTTGTAATGTTCGCCTCACTACACTTGTTCCTATCTCTAATCGTTCTGCTACTTTTCTAACTAACTTTTCTATTTGATTGTCGTTGTATAAATCGATGCTTTGCCGTACTATATCGTATTGTTTTGGTTTTTGGATGCTTATGGTTACTCGTAAACTTTCTAATTTGTTGGTTTTTAATCCTCCGAGAATGTGAAGCTCTAAATGTTTTGTGGTGTAATTGTAGTTGTTTGGGTTGGTGGTGTTGAGAGTGTTCATAAGTTTTCTAAATGTAATTATTAGATACAAATATACCTTTTATTTACATTCGTAGTCAAACTATTAGATATTTATTTCTCTTTTAGTTACCTTTTTTTCATTTATAATGTTACTTTTGTTAGCAATTGTAACTATTTAGAGCATTATGGAGACTGGGAAAATTATTGAAAGATTAAGAAAACAAAAAAGTTGGTCGCAAAGTGATTTAGCCGAAAAAACAAACGTTTCTCGTGTAATGATTGGAAAGTATGAACGCAATGAAGCAACTCCATCTATTGACGCTGCTAAAAGTATTGCTGATGCTTTTCAAGTTTCCTTAGATTACCTTGTTGGCGAAGGACAAGTTTCTGCTTACAATAAAGACGTTTTAAAACGTATTGATGATATTGAACAACTTGACGAAGAAACTAAAAATAAACTCTTCTTTTTGATTGATAATGTAATACAAAACTTTAAAACTAAACAAGCTTTTGCTTAAATGCTTTAGCAATGAAAAAAGACAAGTTACTTAATTACGTTCTCAAAAAATCCAAACAAAACCCTTTAGATATTTTTGAACTAAATGATGGCAGAATTATTGTTATTAACCCGAGAGTAATTAACCGTTATTAAAATATTTTTAAATGTTAAAAATTAAAGTCTTACGTCTTACTGTCTTACGTCTTATGTCTGCTGAGTTAATAACGGTAACGCATTTAACAATAGAAAAGAATTTGATGAAATTTTAAAAGCTGCTAGAATAAATATTAAAGTGACTAATTTCTTGAAGAAAATGAAGTTTTGGAAAAAGTAAATTCCCCACCTTCTATTTTAAACTGCAAACCATTTTAATTAAAATTTATGCTGAGTTTATCGAAGTAAGACTCTTTATTTAAAAACATGTGCTGAACTTGCGTTGCACTGAGTCTGTCGAAGTGATTCAGTATAGAAGTCTAATTTCTGTTATCTCAAAAACGCAAACATTTGCGTAGTTTTGTTGTAGTTTTATATAGATATTGCTCTGCTCTGCACTGAGCCTGTCGAAGTGTTTCAGTATAGAAGTCTAATTTCTATTATCTCAAAAACGCAAATGTTTGCGTAGTTTTGTTGTGGATTTGTATAGATATGTTGCTCTGCTCTGTACGGTGTACAGATCACCAAATCATTAATCACCATCTAAAACACATATTTTGTAATATACTTTATTGTCATAAAATTGAATTATTATTTTCTCATATTCTAAAAATGATGAAGTTTTATTTGAATACCAATAGTTTATTTTTATGCTATCCTCATTGCTATTGTCAATATGTTCTCTTAAAGGCTTGCCAAGTAACGAATCTACAATACTCTTTTTTTCGCCAGTGGCAATTTTATCAAAAATATCCTTATCAAATTTTTCAGAATATTCTGTTCCTAATGGAGGGTATAAATACGGACCAAGGACTGGAAATATAAAAAAACCTAAAAATAGAACAACCACCAAACCTATCAACCAATTTTGTTTTTTCTTTCTCATAACATGTTAATTGCTTTTAAATGGATTTTTCGTTGGAGCTATTCTATTTTTGTCATTTTTTTTCACCCATCCAACAAAATACTTAACACTTAAAGGTGGTAGGGCAAACGGGTTAAAGGGGTTGGTAGTGTTTTCAATATAAAGTCCTTTCTTACGTTTCCAAGATATGGTTGCTTTCGCTCCATCACTTATTTTGTACCATGAATTATCTTCATCTTGATCACGTAAAAAAACACCATCTACATTATCATATTCTCCAGGTTTCGTGGGATTAAATGGAACTTGCTCTGTTTCACCTGCTGCTGGGTCTTCTGGGATTATAGCTATATCCTCAAAGCTTTCTTTAGGGACGGAGTCGTCAATTACGATAGTGGCAGTAGGAAAACTTCCACCTTTATTATTGTTATTCTCAGTCGAAGCTGTTATTGGGTCATCACTTTTTTGAGGATTACATGGAGGTTTCTCACAACCACCACCAGTTTCCCCAGAAGTTCCAAAATTTTTAGTCTGTATATTTGACCTCCCAAACGCACTGTTATCAACCATTCCTTCGGTGATTGTCCCGTTACCCATCATTGCTTGCCCCATACTTCCGCCACCACCAGAGGACGATCCCGCTGCCGCAGAAACATCTGCCTGCATACCGTCTGGGTCTATAAAATATATTGGGTTGTTTAATGCGTAGGTGTAAGTAGAAAAACGTCTTGAGGTTTCGGCAAGTGGGTCAATATTCATCCATCTACCTAAAGCTGCATCGTAATTTCTTGCTCCATAATCGTACCACTCTAAACCAAGTTCTTGGTTTTGCTCCATACCGTTAAACTTCCAGTTTTGAGCTAAATCGTTTCCGCCCTGTTGTACGTAATTATACCCTTTATGTTTTAAACCAAAGGGATAATAATTAGACTCCTCAATAATTTCATCTTGGGATATTGTACCATCTAAATTACCATCTGAGTAGGAGAGTCGTACATTACCTAAGTGGTCTTTAAATTGAAACACATATTTGTAATCTGAATAGGTAGTAGTGCCAGTGCCTGTATCAAAACCTTTTACAGATTTTTCGGTTCTGGTTCCTGCAACTACTGTTGGTTCTATATAACCTTCTGGATGGTTGAAAAATTGTAAGATAAATTCATTGTTATAATCCTCTTTATAAATATAATTTCCAGCATATTGTGTTCTTATTGGGAGGTTTGGGACTGTAGTTAGTGTTTTTTGCAACTTAATACCTACTGCATCATATACATACTCAATAGTGCCTCCAAGGTTTGTTGTGCCGTCAACCGCATCGAAAGTAATTTTAGTTGGTAAATTTAAATAGTTATATTCTATACCGGAAATGTTTTTGTTTAAATCCTTTTCCATATTGCCATTTATATCGTACTGGTAATCATCTAATCCTGTTACTTGGTTGTTATTACCGTCTAAAAAGCCTTCGTCTTTTAATGTTCCTGTGGTGTTTTCTCTCACATTTAATAATTGATTGCCTTGGTAAAAATAATCTAAATCGTCCCAAACAGCACTAGAATCACCTTCCAAATTTGAGCCATTTCTAACCAACTCTGTAATATTCCCATTCTTATCGTAGGAAATGTTATTTAGATTATGGATGTTGCTAATGCTCATAGTTGTTAAACTTGCTCCTTGGTAACTTATTGCTTTGGTAATACGGTTTAGGTTGTCGTAAAGATACGAATATCCTCGAATATCATTGTTATCATTGGTGTTTTTTGTTTTCCAAAAGGCTTGAGATATGTTGCCATTGTAGAGTGGTATTGCATCTGGGTTGTTGCTTGCCTCTATATTATTATAATTTATTTGAAAGCTAAATAAGTCTGAAAAAGATGATTCAAAACCATTAAGACTATTTATATTGGTAAGCCATCCTCGTATATTGTAACGATAGTGTATATTTTGTAGGTTTTTGTTGATGGCATCTCCAAAAAGTTCTAAATTATCAACGCTTCCTAGCGACCCCGAAAAGCTTACTTTTCCTATAAGTGGATTATTTGATGCAGAAACAGTTGTTAGCTCAACATTATTTTTGTAAAAATGTATTTGTGTTCCTATACGTTCTATTCTAAAATTATCTCCTATAACGAATGATCCATAATTTATAGAAGTTTCGTTGCCGTTTATTACTAATTTAATTTTATTTCCTGTAGTAGTTGGTTTTAAATATATACCATAATCAAAATACCCATCAATAGGACTATTTGCATTGATACTTTTTATTAAACCAACTCGTATATGCTTATCTTGATCTAATGTTGTAAACTTTATACCGCCTTCGTAGTCTGCAGGAATTCTACCTTTTGTTTTTAAAAAAGCTGGCCAATACCAATTTGTACTAGTACTTGTTATTGTTCCATCAAAAGTAACATCTACATTGGTTAGGTCTGTATAACCGTCTAAAGCCGTTTCGCCTCCAACTTTTTTTGAAATTAATTGACCTAAATCATCATAACGGTTTTCTGCTATAAGTTGCAAGGGTTCGCCTCCTATTTTTTGTTTATGGCTTAGTAATCTTCCTACGTGGTCGTAGTAAAAATAGTCTCGGGTAATTATTGTGGTATTTGTTCCTTTATTATGTGTGGTGAGGCTTTCTAGTACTTTACCTGTAAAGCCTAACTTTGTTCTTACTCTATCACGGGTATCTAAGTATTCGTTATAAGAATCTATATATAGTATTCTACCTTTATCATCGTACCCCGAATAGGTAGTAATCCATTGGTTGGTTTCTAATATTCTTACTTTTGAAACGGTAGGCAAACCCTTTGTTTGGCTTGTAATATCCTCACCAAACACCGATGAAGGAATACTTGTTATATCGGTATGGTCAATATAATCGTCATAATAGTTTATAGTATGAAGAGTTACTTCTCCAGTTTCTGAAGCCCAAGTATTATTTGTATAATATATATTAGTAGGGTCAGTGACTCCTATTTGATTAGGGGTATTTATTTGAGTTTCAAATTGAGATCCTATATTTATAAAAGTTTGAATTCCTTGCGGGTAGGTGTAATACGTTTTTAATACCCCAGTAAAAACAACTCTTCCAAATGTATCGTATTTAGTAAATGACCATTCATTTTTACTTCTTTGTATAGCATCTTGTATCATAACTGGCTGATCTAGTTTATTATAAAGAATATATTCCCAACCTTTACTTGGAATTTTCTTTT
>CAZQWZ010000077.1:0-11328 GCA_964596935.1 uncultured Roseivirgaceae bacterium | reverse complement strand
TGGGCAACAGGTTTATGAAAGGAATTGTAATTTTTTCTAAGCCTAGTTTACTTAAAGCCTTTGATGGCAAGGCACACACATTTAATGTGGGAGTGCACGAATTTGTTCATTTAATTGATGGCTTAGATGGTGCTATTGATGGGGTGCCTAATATGCTTATTGAGAACTCATTTGCCTTGCCTTGGTTAACGGAGGTGAGAAAAGAAATGAATAAAATCAAGCAAAATGATTCGGATATTAATCCTTATGCACTAACCAACGAAGCTGAGTTTTTAGCTGTGGCTAGCGAGTACTTTTTTGATGCACCCGAAAAATTTGAACAGAAGCATCCAGAACTATATGGGTATATGGAGAAAATATTTAGTCGAAAAGCTGATAACAAGCCATAGGACGAACTCAGTACCTCAATGGGCGAGTCCATATTATATACTTTAATAACTTTAGGAAATGTCACCCAATAACCCGTCATTCAGAGAGTTGAGTTTTATAAAAAACCAGCGCAGTGGAATGACATTTTTTAGTACCGTCATTGCGAATCCTATCATTAATTATAATGTTTCTAATAGTGTAAATGGGATGAAGCAATCTGTTCATTATTTAATAAAATTCTAATTTTTAGCAATAATTATATAGTGCTGATAATCAATTTATTATAAACCACGTCAATGGTAGGGCTCCGCCCGAGGAATCTCTTGTTGAAAGTGTATAGAAATGAGAAAACAAGTTAAAACTAAATGCTAAGAGGCTCGGTTGAGCCTAGAGATTATCGGGCTTTACACCCGATAATGACGATGATCTGGAGCCTTAGTTATATGATAGGTTTAATAACTTATACAACGGGTTTGTTCGTTTTACTTTCTTCAATCCACACAAAGCCAATTAATATAATAGATATAACACAGGCTACAATCAAAGTGATAAATCCGCCCGTCCAATTATAAGTATCTACGATGTAACCCATGGCTATGTTGGCAAATAATGCTCCGCCTAAATAGCCAAATAAACCAGTAAACCCTGCTGCTGTACCCGCTGCTTTTTTTGGTACAAGATCCAACGCATGTACACCTATTAGCATTACAGGCCCGTAAATTAAAAAGCCAATTGCGATAAGAGAAAGGTTATCAATCATGGGATGTCCAACTGGATTTTGCCAGTAAATGATTACAAAGATTAATACCAGCACCATGTAAATAATGCTTACGGGTGCACGTTTGCCTTTAAACCAACGGTCGCTCATGTAGCCAGCTACTAAAGTGCCGGGTATGCCTGCCCATTCATATAAAAAATACGCCCAACCTGTTTCTGCCATTGTAAACTGCTTTGCCTCGGAGAGGTAAGTGGGAGCCCAATCTAGCACCCCGTATCGAACTAAGTACACAAATGCATTTGCAATGGCAATAAACCACAGCAGCTTATTTTTAAATATATAGGTTACAAAAATTTCTTTGGCAGATATTTTTTCCTCATCCTCTTTTTGAGAGTAGTTTTCAGGATAATCGTTTTTGTAGGCTTCAATAGGAGGCAAGCCATAGGCTTTAGGTCTATCTCTAATGAGAATATAGGCTATAAAAGCAATTACCAAAGCAATCATACCGGGCAGATAAAATTTGGAATGCCAATCGTTAAAAATGGCAAGGCCTAAAATGGCCAACGGCCCAATTAATCCGCCTCCCACATTATGGGCTACATTCCAAAACGACATTTTTGTGCCTCTTTCCTTAATCGAAAACCAGTGAACCATAACCCTGCCACTAGGTGGCCAGCCCATACCTTGAAACCAACCGTTTAGTAGGAGCAGGACAAACATAATAGTAATGGATGACGTGGCAAAAGGGAAAACGCCCATGGAAATCATAATAATTCCCGACATCATTAGACCAACGGGCATAAACTTGCGGGCATCACTTCTATCAGAAACATTACCCATTAAAAATTTGCTTAAGCCGTAGGCTATTGATACGCCCGATAGTGCAAAACCTAATTGCGTTTTGGTAAAACCTTCGAGTAATAAATCGGGCATTGCCAAAGAAAAATTCTTGCGTACTAAATAATAGCCAGCGTACCCAATAAAAATTCCTAGAAATACCTGAAGCCTCATTTTTTTATAGGTAGCGTCTATTTTATTATTACCTATAAGTTCTTTATCTACCGGAGGATTAAAAAAATTTAGCATAATGTAATTATATTATTTTGATACAACCTCTCCAACTAATGTTGCTAATTATAGCAAACTCTAAGTAGTACAGCAATTTTGTATTATCTGATAAACACATATTACTATTTGCTAAAAACTCAAATAACGCCATTTCGTAGTGCAACGCCTACCTAGCCGCAGGTAGGGAGAAATCTTTGCCACTTATATGGCTGGCTGCATGGCTAAGATTCCTGCGGAATGACTTGCAGGAGCGATTTTAATGGAACACCAAGCATTTTTTTGCTGTATTATTTAGAACTCAGCCCTAATTATCAAGTTAGGTTTAACTCAAAACTCCTGAAACAAATCGATCTTTTCCATTTAAATCTTGATGAAGAACTATTTGGCTAAACGAATAAGATTTTAATAATTCTACCACTTCATTCCCAAACTTCTCATTTATTTCGAAATAGAGTTTGCCATTAGTGTTTAAGTTTTTAGAAGCTAGTAAAGTGATACGTTTGTAAAATAGAAGTGGGTTTTCGTCTAACACAAATAGAGCGTAATGAGGCTCGTGTTTGAGTACATTATCTTTCATTAATGCTCTTTCGCTATCCAACACATAAGGCGGATTACTAATGATTACATCATAAGATTGAGATAGATTTTCTTCTAAAATATCCAATAGTTGAAATTCGACCTTAGCTCCTAAACTTTCAGCATTTACAGTGGCTGTTTCAATGGCATGTTTGCTAATATCTACGCTTTTCAAAGTATGGGTGCTAGATTCTAGTTTAAGTGTAATGGGGATGCAGCCCGTTCCCGTTCCGATATCTAAAATGGATAAGTTTTTGAGATTCTTTATATCATTTAGAATTAGGTGAACTAATTCTTCAGTTTCTTGCCTTGGAATTAAAGTGGAATGATTTACTTCAAAAGCACGATCATAAAAATAGGCTTTGCCTAAAATGTATTGGATAGGCTCATTTTCTAATAGCCTGCTGATTATGTCGTTAATTTTATTTTCAAATTGAGGGCTAGTTGTAAATGGCTTATCGGTTATAATCTCTGTTCGAGTAAAGCCTGAAAAATGTTCAATTAGTATAAATGAAAGAGAGTCTGCTTCTTCGCTAAATTGTTCTACCAGTTGTTCTCTGATTTTTTTAAACAGTTGATATGATAAAGTTTTAACCATCTAATCTCTTAAAGTCATTTCAAGAAAATCCTTTATTTTATTTTTATTCTTTTTGAATAAGTTATTTCCAAACTTTTCTAATGCTTTAAAATTTTCAGGATCCACATTATCCATGCTATCATCTTGCCCTTTAAGTTCGCCATTTATGCGCACATATTGCTCGGGTTTTCCTGTGGTATCAAACAGTTGGCAAAGTTCATAATCTACGGTTTCGGAAACGCCCGACATCATTATATCTACTAACGGCACCATCCATTCGGCCATTCCCCAATGCTTCGCATCTTTGTGTTTGTAGCTATTGCAGGCATAGCCAGTACCCAACGATAACATAGCCATTTCTGCAGCAACAACTGTATTATTATCTCTTTTAGATGCTTTTCTAACTTCTGCATAGGCACACATGGCTGGGTTGTTTGCGAATACACCGCCATCAATTAAAGGGTAAAACTTGTGATTCATAGATCTAATTCTAGCTACCTGAAAATAACCAGGAGCAGAAGCCGTAGCTCTGGTTACATCCCTTACATAAAAATTTGAGTCAGGCTTATGCGCATCGTGTTGGGTAAAAAACAATGCACGCCTCCTCCTTATATCATAAGCTGTTATTAAAGTAGGTTTTAAAAGCTCATTCAGTTTAGTATCTCCAAAATAATCATACAAAGCACTTTCAAGGCCTTCTGAAGTGTATTTTTCATCAAGCACACCACCCAAACTTTTAATTCGGTGCATAAGGGTATTGGTAAAAATTTCTTGACCTCTTTCAAAATAAATAGCTACAACTTCGGGTGCTTTATATTTCGGTCTGCCATTTTCGTCTGGCATTAGATAAGCGCAGGATAAAATTCCGCCAGTACTAGTGCCTGCAATTAAATCAAAATGATCTGCAATTCTTCGATCACTATCGCCAGTTATCTCTTGCAATAACTTTTCGATATGTAATAATATTTGCCCGGGAATTATGCCTCTAATTCCACCACCATCTATCGAAAGGATTACTTTTTTAATTGCCATATTTTTAAAAATGCTATACTGTTACAAGAGTAATGCAAAAAAAATAGTTCGATAAGTAGATTGGTATTTTTAAGGCTTGAAAATATAATTTCGTTGATAGGATAAAACTTTTTTGCCTCATGGTTCGTTAAGGCTATTAAGTGCGAGTAGTACTTTAATAAATTAGGTTAAGGTTAGGTTAAATTAAGGACTCTCTCTCGGGGAGTCCTGATTTATTTAATTTTAAACTCCACTATCTGAGTTTTGCTCATCAAAAAAAATGCTCGATTACTAATGTAAACTCTGCTATTTTTCTTTCTCAAGCCTTGAATTTTAGAATTCAGAAATGCTGCGATAGAGTTGCAGAAGTAGCTTCATTTTTTATTTTGAAGGAAGTCCTAAAAGTTTTCCTATAATTAAAATGGCATAGAGGTTTGCCCAAACGGCTTCGATAACCCCTAAATTACGTAGTAAAGGTGCTGGGTTTGGATAAGCCGTATCTAGTCCGCCCAAAATATTAAAGCTGTAATAAATAAACTCGGAATAGCTTTCTAAACCAAGAGATAATTCAACTCCCAATATCCCGGGGGTTGCAATATTTATTAAATCGTATAAGCTGGCAAAACTTATTCCTATCATTAAATACACTGCTGCTGCGCCCCAAAGTTTACTTTTTGTAAAAGTATTACCTGAAAATAAATCACGAATGGCAAAGCCAATTACAGTTATTTCAATGGGAAATAACCCTGCATGCAAAGCAAACAAATAGCTTCTTCTGTCTTCTATTTCTATAAATTGATAGAAAGGGAATTCGCCTAATAATCCAATAATAACAATTGTGGTTAGCACTATTAAAAATGTTCCAATAAGGATTTTATTGGTGGTAAAATCTTTCAATAAATCCCATAAAAGGAATGAGTAGAATGCACCAAACCCTGAAAAAAGAGTAATAATCAATTTGTCGCTAAAAGCAGGTTCTGCATAATTAATAAAGGTTGATAACACCAAGCCCGAAACAATTATTGCAACCTGAATTATTACAACATTACGGTAATCCTTGTTCTTCTCTTTTTCTTGATCAGGCGCATTATTTGATAAAAATTTTAGCATTGGGGTAATTATGGTTGTTAAATATGCCTTATATAGATACTAATCTAATACCATTTTATAATATTTGTAAGTAATCTTTTTTCTATGGAAGTATTGGATGTAGTTATTATTGGTGCTGGCCCAATTGGAATGGCTTGTGGTATAGAAGCTAAAAAAGCAGGTTTGACTTATGCTATTTTTGATAAAGGCTGTTTGGTTAATTCGGTTTATAATTACCCTAAGGGGATGACTTTTTTTTCTACATCGGATAGGTTAGAAATTGGAGGAGTGCCTTTTATATCACATCAAAATAAGCCAAACCGATCAGAAGCTCTGGAATATTACAGAAGAGTTGCCACTACTTGGGAGCTAAATTTAAAGCTATATGAAAAGATAAATCATATTTCTAAAAGCGATAAAATTTTTGAAATCGAATCATCAAAAGGCACTTATGCTTCAAAGGCCGTAATTATGGCTACAGGGTTTTACGACTACCCTTATTTAATGGGAGTTGTGGGCGAAGGTTTACCTAAAGTAAAACATTATTACGATGAGCCTCACCCTTATTTTGGCCAAAAAGTGGTTGTTATTGGTGCTGCAAATTCAGCTGTAGATGTTGCTTTAGAAACCTTTAGAAAAGGAGCAGAAGTAACGATGATTATAAGGGAAGATAAAATTAGGGAAAGTGTTAAATATTGGGTTCGGCCAGATATTGAAAACCGAATTGCAGCAGGAGAAATTAAAGCATACTTTAATTCAAGCCTTACTAAAATAGCTGAGAAATCTGTTAATATCTCAACTCCTAATGGAGACATAGTTCTAGATAATGACTTTGTATTGGCTATGACAGGTTATAAACCAGATTTTACATTTTTAAAATCTTTGGGAGTTAAGTTTATGGAAGACCAATACCACACACCCATTTATAATGAGCAAACTAATGAATCTAGTGCAGCAAATGTGTATATAGCAGGCGTTGTTTGTGGAGGCCTAATTACCAATAAATGGTTTATCGAAAACTCACGTGTTCATGCTGAGTTGATTATTAAGGATTTGAGCAGTAAATTTAAGTAATCTCTTTTTTAGAAGATATATCTTCTAAACTAATTTAGTTGATTAAAAATAATGCTTACATATTTTGCAATATGGTTAAAATTTGAGCTGTAAATTTATATTTTAGTTTTTTATTTAAAAAATAGCCTTTATTATGTCCATTAAAAATGAAATTACCAAACTTTTAGTTGCCAATAGGGGTGAAATTGCCATTCGTGTTTTAAGAGCAGCTTCGGAGCTAAATATTCGCACCGTAGCCGTGTTTACTTTCGAAGATCGTTACTCGTTGCATCGTTATAAGGCGGATGAATCGTATCAAATTGGGGAGGATAATGATCCGCTAAAACCTTATTTAGATATAGAGGGCTTAATAACATTGGCAAAAGATAAAGGTGTAAATGGCATTCATCCGGGGTATGGTTTTTTATCAGAAAATGTAACACTGGCTCGCAGATGTAAAGAAGAAGGCATCTTTTTTATTGGGCCAGAGGCTAAAGTAATGGAGCAGCTGGGTGATAAAGTTGCTGCTAAAAAAATAGCCATTAGGGCTAATGTGCCAGTCATTGAAGATAGTAAAGCCGATCTTACTTCTGCTGAAGTAGCTCTAAAAGAAGCTAACAAAATAGGTTATCCGGTAATGCTAAAGGCTGCTGCCGGAGGTGGTGGTAGAGGTATGCGAATTATTAAGGATGCACAAAGTTTGAACGGACTGTTTGAAGAGGCGCGTAACGAAGCAAAAAATGCATTTGGTGACGATACTGTATTTCTAGAAAAGTACATTGATAATCCTAAGCATATAGAAGTGCAAATAATGGGCGATAATTATGGTAACATTGTTCATTTGTACGAACGAGATTGTTCCGTGCAAAGGCGCTTTCAAAAAGTGGTTGAAATTGCTCCTAGTCCAACTTTGCCTCAAAAAATTAAGAACAAGCTATACGATTATGCCCTCCGCCTTGCCAAGGAAGTAAACTATAATAATGTTGGTACGGTTGAGTTTTTGGTGGATAGCGAAAACAATATATACTTTATAGAAGTAAATCCACGAATCCAGGTGGAGCATACCATTACCGAGGAAGTTACAGGAATTGATATCGTTCGAATTCAAATTGAAATAGCTCGTGGGTTTAAATTAAGTGATCCTCAAATTTTTATTAAATCACAAAATGATATTCAAACCAACGGTTATGCAATCCAATGTAGAATAACAACAGAGGATCCTAAAGATAACTTTAAGCCTGATTACGGAACAATTATAGCCTACCGCAGCGCGGGTGGTTTTGGGATTAGATTAGATGCAGGCAATTGTTATACGGGCGCCAAAATATCTCCTTTCTTCGATTCACTTTTAGTAAAAATATCTGCCAAAGGCAGAACTCTAAAAGGGGCTGCTTTTAGACTAGATAGAGCATTGCGCGAGTTTAGAATTAGAGGCGTAAAAACCAACATTGGTTTTTTAGAAAACGTAATTACAAACCCTGTTTTTTATAACGGTGAAGCTACTGTTAATTTTATTACAGATCATCCCGAACTTTTTAATATTAAAGGGTGGCACGATTCGGGCACTAAAATGCTTAAATATTTAGCAAATGTTATTGTTAATGGAAACCCAGATGTAAAAAGAATTGATTCAGAAAAAACTTTCCGAATTCCAACAATACCAACTTTTGAACAAGTAGAAAAACACCCGAAAGGCACCAAAGATTTATTGACAGAACTAGGGCCAGAAGGTTTTTCGAAATGGTTGAAAGCTAATCCAGTAGTTCAATTTACTGATACTACATTTAGAGATGCTCACCAATCGTTATTGGCTACTAGAATGCGTACCTACGATATGCTCGGTGTTGCAGAGGGGTTTGCTAAAAATCATCCGAATGTGTTTTCGATGGAAGTATGGGGTGGTGCCACATTTGACGTATCGATGCGATTTTTGCACGAAAGCCCATGGAGACGATTGCAATTATTAAGAGAGGCCGTGCCTAATATTTTGCTTCAAATGCTTATTCGTGGCTCTAATGCTGTGGGTTATAAAGCATACCCAGATAATTTGGTTGAAAAATTTATTGAGAAAGCATGGGAAAACGGGAATGATGTATTCCGAATTTTCGACTCTCTCAATTGGATGGAAGCAATGAAGGTAAGCATTAAAGCCGTTCGAGAACGTACCCAAGGTATTGCTGAAGTTGCCATTGATTATACGGGAGATATTCTCAACCCAAATGAGACAAAATATAATTTACAGTATTATTTGGATCTAGCTAGAAGAATTGAAGATGAAGGAGCTCATATTATTGCCATTAAAGATATGGCTGGCTTATTAAAACCTTATGCAGCAACTAAGTTAATAACAGAGCTAAAAAAGGCTGTTGATTTGCCACTACATTTGCACACCCACGATACATCAAGTATGCAAGGCACAACGTATATTAAAGCGATTGAAGCTGGAGTTGATGTGGTTGATGTGGCACTGGCCTCTATGTCAGGGTTAACTTCACAACCAAACTTCAATTCATTGGTGGCAACTTTAGAGCATCAGCCAAATGCCCCGCAATTTAACTTGAAAAGCCTAAACGAGTATTCTAATTATTGGGAAGATGTTAGAGAAGTGTATTACCCATTTGAATCTGGCTTAAAAGCAGGAACAGCAGAGGTATATGACCATGAAATTCCTGGTGGGCAGTATTCAAACTTGCGCCCACAGGCAATAGCACTTGGTTTAGAAACCCAATTTGAGACCATCAAGAAAAACTATGCCATCGTTAATAAAATGTTTGGCAATATTATAAAGGTTACGCCATCTTCTAAAGTAGTGGGTGATATGGCTTTATTTATGACAGCCAATAGTTTAACCGAAGAAGATGTGCTCGAGCGTGGCGAATCTTTATCATTTCCAGATTCTGTAGTTAGTTTCTTTAAAGGGGAATTAGGTCAGCCTCACGGTGGATTTCCAGAGAAACTTCAAAAAATAATTTTAAAAGGTGCAAAAGCTTTTACCGATAGACCCAATGCGCATTTAAAGCCTGTTGATTTTGAGGTAGAGATGGAAGCATTTAAAGATGAGTTTGGTCAAAATGTGGGCGAACTTGATTTTATATCTTATAAGCTCTATCCAAAAGTTTTTAAAGAGTTTTATAGGATTAGAAATACCTATGGGAACATTAGCTGGATTCCATCCATTCCATTTTTCTATGGTTTAAAGCCTGGCGAAGACATAATGGTGCCCATTGGAAAAGGTAAGGTGTTAATGATTAAATTTTTGTATAAATCAACCCCAGATGAAGATGGGATGTGCAAAGTCTCGTTTGAATTAAATGGCCAAAACAGAACACTTACAGTTAAAGATGAAACGGCAGTGGTTGATAAAGTGGCACATAAAAAAGCAACAGAGCCTAATCAAATTGGAGCTCCGCTTCAGGGACGTTTGAGCAATGTGCTTGTTAGTGTTGGCGATAAAGTGCAAAACAATGATGTATTGTTTGTAATAGAAGCTATGAAAATGGAGACCAATGTGGTAGCTACAGAGACAGGAATTATAAAATCTATTTCCTTACAAGATGGAAAATTAGTTGCCCAAGGCGATTTAATTATTGAAATGGAGTAATTTTAAAACATAATCTCAATTTTGCCATCATTTTTGTGTAGGCAGTAATCTGTTAATTTAATAATGAGCCCAATCGAAATAAAAACCTTTCAAGAGCTTAGTAAAGAAGAGCTCTACAGTATTCTAAAACTACGAGTAAATATTTTTGTGGTTGAGCAAAACTGTCCTTATCCGGAGTTGGATGATGAAGATCAAAACGCTATTCACTTTTTTTATAAAGAGGAGAATCAAGTTATTACGTATGTGCGAGTAATCCCGAACCTAGCGGGTAATATTAGAATTGGCAGAGTAGGTACTCACAAGGAATTTCGAGGTAAAAAATTGTCCTCTAATTTAATGGAGGAAGCTATGAAGTATATTAAAGAAAATCATTCATCTAAAGGCATTACACTTTCTGCACAAGAACACCTACAACAATTTTATGCCAAATTTGGCTTCTCACCTGTTTCTGATATGTATCTCGAAGATGGCATTCCACATGTTGATATGGAGTTTAAATCGTAAGGTCATCCTAAATTCCTGCGTCATTCCTGCGAAGGCAGGAACCCCTTCATTAACGTGTTCCAATCTTTCAGATTCCTGCGTAGGCAGGAATGACGCAATCTAAATTAACCGGCCATACCAAAAATCATTTGTTGTTAAAACTTCAAGTCTTAGATTTGAGTGAATTTAAAAATCAACTCATGAAAAAATATATTGTTCTTTTGGGCTTGCTTGCAAGTAGCATGTTTAGCTTTTCGCAAAAGCCTACGCCAGAGGCGGGCAAGCAAATCACCATAGAGGATCTTTATGGTAAAGGTACATTTAGAGCCAAATCTGTGTATGGAATTAACTGGATGAATGATGGTCAGTATTATTCTACACTTAAAAGTAATAGCATTGTAAAATATGATGTTACCAAAGGAGAGCAGGTTGAAACCATATTAGATGCAAGTACATTAGACGTTGAAATTAAAATTTCGAGTTATGAATTTAGTTCTGATGAAAAGTATATTCTACTATTAACTGATAGGCAATCAATTTTTAGAAGAAGTTATACTGCTATTTTTTACCTCTATACTAGAGAAACTAAATCGTTGCAAAAATTAGATAAAGATAGAATTGCGTATGCAACGGTTTCGCCCGATGGAAGTAAAGTTGCTTATACTAAAAACAATAATCTGTATTATGTTACACTAAGCAATATGGAACTTGTACAAGTAACGGATGACGGCAAACGTAATAGCATTATAAATGGCAGCACCGATTGGGTGTACGAAGAAGAAC
>CAZQWZ010000076.1:0-11337 GCA_964596935.1 uncultured Roseivirgaceae bacterium | reverse complement strand
AATTCATTTCAGGACCTTATGAAACAATGCTTTAGGATTCTGAATCAAGTTAAGAATGACTGTACAGGATTGTGTAATTTGATCGCCAAGGTTTCTAACAAAGAAACCAACCGAATAATATCAAAAATATTAGCATCCTCTTTTGCTGCATGAGGGTTATTAATTGGCACGCCTACAAAGCACCAATCAATCGGCAAGAAGGATTTTTGTAATTCAGAGCCATCACTGCCACCACTAGCTTCTACTTCTTTTTGATACACTAATGAGGAATTATCAAGATAAGAAATGATTTTATTGATAAATTTTTTACGAGGAATGTAGGCATCTCTTAAAGAAACAACAGGCCCATGCCCTAATTGGATGCCTTCTGTTACCCAAGTAACATCAACTATTATAGCCTTGGTGATTTTGTGTTTAGTATATAAATAATTGGCAAGAAATGATGCGCTTCCACCACCATGTTCCTCGTAAGTTGAAAACACTAAAACACCATGTTCCATTGTTTTTGCTAATTGAAGTAAAGTAAAAATACCCAATCTATTATCTAAATAGCATGAAGAAATAGATTCGTTTGTTTGATTAAAGTTAGGTTTATAAACAAGGCTAGTGCCTGGGGCAATTACCCTATTAAAATCATGAAAGGCATTTCCGTTTTTATCGATATTTACGGCACACTCGATTAGTCCAAGGTTGTCTTCACCAATTAATACATCTCCATTTTCGGCCTCAGGGCTGCCAATAGTTATTAGTTGATTTTGATAACGACTCGTAAACCCAACAGAATCCATATGTGAGTAGTAAGCTATTTTAGGTTGGCCAAAAACTAGCATTAAATTGTCTTGAAATTCTTCACCTTCAATTATTTGAGGTTTAAACTTCCATTTAGATGAGTGCAGATTTACAAAATCGACAATAAATTGTTTTAACGTAGTTTCATCACCAGAAGTAGCCTGTATTTGGCAAAGAGTTTCTAATAGTTTAAAATTCATTCGGCAAATGTAATTAACGTAAATAAGTATGTTTACTAATCATTTTATTAAAATACAAAACTGCTTTGCATAGCAGGCTTAATTGATATATCTTGCGTAGTCAACTTTGCATTTAACAAATTTTATTTTATAAATCAGGCGTGACGACCATCAACCTAAGCCAATCTAACTCTATTGCCAATGTGTACTTGGCAAGTCTAAGAGATGTATCTCTTCAAAAAGATCGTTTTAA
The DNA here is from genome assembly GCA_964596935.1 of uncultured Roseivirgaceae bacterium. Taxonomy (GTDB): domain Bacteria; phylum Bacteroidota; class Bacteroidia; order Cytophagales; family Cyclobacteriaceae; genus JAKISE01. The sequence continues at coordinate 10,116 of CAZQWZ010000076.1, read as the reverse complement.
ATTTAGGCATAATTTAAAGCGACTAGGCCAAATAATGGCTTATGAAATTTCGAAAGAATTTGATTATAAAACAGTGGAGGTTGAAACACCTTTGGGGAAATCACAAGCAGCATTATTAAAAAACCAGCCCGTAATAGTTTCTATTATGCGAGCGGCACTCCCTTTTTATGATGGAGTGCTTTCGGTTTTTGATGAAGCAGATTCGGGCTTTGTTGGTGCTTATAGAACAACGGATTTTCAAACATCTAAAAGCATTAGAACTGAATATATCGCCACAGGAAACTTAACTGGCAAAACGGTTGTTTTGGCAGATCCAATGTTAGCAACGGGTAAATCGATGTTGGATGCCATCCATAAACTAGAAGCTTATGGAAAGGCTAAAGAATGGATTATCTTATGTGTATTAGCAGCCCCTGAAGGAGTGGCTTATTTAAAAGAACATGTAGGCGATAACGTTTCTTTATGGTGTGCTGCAATTGATGAGAAATTAAACGATAAATATTACATAGTGCCAGGCTTGGGTGATGCCGGAGACTTGGCTTTTGGAGAGAAAACATAATATATGCTTGTAAATATTGGCTTATTAATTCTAGGACTTTTTGTTCTTATTATCGGGGGAGATTTTCTGGTAAGAGGAGCATCGAGTATTGCATTAAGAGCTCATATATCACCTTTAGTAGTTGGGTTAACCATTGTTGCTTTTGGCACATCTGCCCCCGAGTTACTAATTAGCATAAATGCAGCTCTAAGTGGCAACCCAGATTTGGCAATGGGTAACATAATAGGTTCTAACATTTGCAACCTTGCATTAGTATTAGGGGTTACCGTTTTAATTGGACCTGTAAAAGTTAATGTAGATAGCATTAAAATTGATTGGCCAGTAGCAATGATTAGTGCTCTGTTACTTTTTTGGTGGGCAAGAGATGGTGTGCTAGGTGTTAGTGAAGGCGTGTTTTTTGTGCTATTTCTATTAAGTTACACGTTTTACATTATTAGAAAATCTCGTAAAGAAAACATGGCAGCCATTGCAATGGAAGAAGAACTGGAACTTCCAGATGGGCCATCTTCAAGTATGTATAAAGATTTGCTTTACTTGGCAATTGGCGGGGCAGGGTTATATTTTGGTTCGGATTGGTTTGTTGGTGGGGCAAAGGAATTAGCTACATTTTTAGGAGTTAGCCAGCGAGTTATAGGAATAACTGTTTTGGCATTAGGAACAAGCTTGCCAGAACTTGTAACAGCAATAGTTGCTTCATTTAAAAGAGAGACAGATTTAGCCTTGGGCAATTTAATGGGCTCCAATATTTTTAATATTTTATCAATTTTAGGAATCACAAGCTTGATTAAGCCTATAGCGATTAATCAAACTATACTTTCTGTTGATATGTATTGGATGCTAGGCATTACCCTGCTTATTTTTCCAATGATGCTCATTCAAAGAAAACTTGGAACAAAAGAAGGCATCATTTTATTGTGTATTTACGTATATTATACCTACACGGTAATCTCATAATTTTTATTTAATCGCAGGGCGAAAGCCCATTTGGTTTAATTCCCCGACCCCTTTGGGTCGGAAACGATATTGTTTGCATAGCAAACATCAATTAATACCCCGATGGCTCTGCCTCGGGGTTGTTTATTATGGTTGACGAAGCATTGGTTTACATTGCCATATACTTATTATGTATGCTCAAAATTGTTTTTGGACCTACCATGGGCTATGCCGCTGGTTTGCATCCTTTAATATCCACTCTATTAACGATTGGAGGTATGATGACCACCATATCTATTTTTAGTTTTTTTGGAGAAAAACTTAGGCATACTGCGTTCATAAAATTCTTTAAATTAAAAAAAGCATTTTCACCTCAAAGTAGGCGCTTTGTTAAACTTTGGAACAAGTATGGTTTACTTGGCATATCTTTTTTAACTCCCATATTACTATCTCCTCCTGGTGGAGCAATTTTGGCTGTTGCCTTTGGAGGATCTAAAAAGAAAATGTTTATTTATATGCTAATTTCTAGTGTAATGTGGTCTTTTATACTCACGTATGGCTTTTATTATTCAAGCGATGGAGTAAGGGAGATAATGGGGTTTCATAAGTAAATATGAAAGTCATACTGAACTTGTTTCAGTATCTCACCTCATTAATATTTCAGGTACTGAAATGAATTCAGGATGACTAATAAGCTACCCCGAGGCAGAGCCATCGAGGAATTAAACCAAATGGGCTTTCGCCCTGCGAATAAAATTAATCCTGGTCTGGCAAAATATCAATGTCTTGAATTAGCACTCGCTTAGCTATTCTCTGGCCTGTTTTTGTCATTGCTAACCCACCCATGGCGGTTTCTTTATACCGTGTTTCCATACTTTCGGCTACTTCGGCCATGGCATCCACACACTCATCGGCTGGGATAACCGCATCTAACCCAGCAAGCGCAATTTGAGCTGAGCTATTGGCAATGGCAGCGGCACTTGCATTTCGTACCACGCAAGGTATCTCTACTAGCCCAGCCACAGGGTCGCACACTAAACCAAGCATACATTGTATGGTTATGCCAACGGCATTAAAAACTTGATCGTGGTTTCCATCTAAACAATAAACAATAGCCCCTGCAGCCATAGCTCCTGCACTGCCTGTTTCGGCTTGGCAACCACCTACAGCACCTGCAAGGCTAGATGTGTGCTCAATTATTAAAGCAATGCCTGCTGAAACTAACATGCCATCATAAATTTGGCGATCCGTGAGGTTATGTAATTCTTGTAAAGTAAAAAGTACACCTGGTAAAATACCCGAAGCTCCTGCAGTTGGAGCAGCAACCACTCTGCCCATGCAAGAGTTTACTTCTTTGGCACTCAAAGCTCTTGCAATTAGATTTTGAAATTCTTTGGATAGAACAGGCTTATCATAATTATAGACCTTTTTGGCTCCATTATTTATCATGCCAGAGTTGGAAGTCATATCTTGAGTAAAGCCTGTTTCGATGGCCTCTTTCATTACCGTATATGCTTTTTCTAATCCTGAATAAATAGCTTTTTCAGAACTGCCTTTTTGCAAAGTCTCATATTCAATTACTGATTCAGCTAATGAAATATTGTGTTTATTACAGTAGGCTTTCCAGCCTTTAAAGGTTTCGAATAGGTATGACATAAGCTTAAATTTCTTAATTTTTAAAATGCAATTTCATTCCTTCATGCGAAGCCTTAAATCCAAGTTTTTCATAGAAATGAAATGCTTCAGGTCTTTTCTTGTCTGTAGTCAATTGTAAAAGATGAGCACCTCTTTCAATTGATCTATTTATAGCCCAGTTAATTAAAATTTCTCCTAACCCTTTACCTCTACAATCTTCTCTTATTCGAACAGCTTCAACTTGTGCTCTTATTCCGCCTTGATAGGTTAAATATTGAATGAAGCTTAATTGTAAAGTTCCAATTACTTCATTCAAATCATCTTCCATAACCACTAACTCTTGATTTTTATCTTTATCAATATTAGTAAAAGCTTGATAGTATTTTTTAAATTCATTACTGCTCAAATCTTCCCTTGTTTGTCCTAATTTATCAATTGCTAACATGCTAACAATTGAGGGAATATCTGCTTTGGTTGCTTTCCTAAATATCATCTATTAATTATAACTGGTGGCTTTACGAAATCAATGCAAAGTTGACCTTTTCCTCAACCATTTCCACCGAAATGCGTTGCATACATGCCAAATCTCCTCTATGGCAAGGTTTGTTACCAAACACCGAACAAGGGCGGCAGCCTAATTCCTCCAAAGGAATTTCAACTTTTAATATCTCATTTCCATTAACAGGCCCAAAGCCAGCATACGAATGAGTTGCGCCCCAAATGGAAATCACTTTTACATCTAATAATACGGCCAAATGCATATTAAATGAATCCATAGATATTAAAAGAGATAATTTTTTAACCAAAGCAATTTCTTCACTTAAACTGTATTTGCCAACTATCGAGTGCACATTTTTAAAAGGGAAGGCCAGCTCTTTAAGAAGTATTTTTTCTTTTGTGCCTCCTCCTAAAAGTAGTATTTCGTACTTACCTGCAAGGCTCAAGTGTTCCACTAAAGTCTTAATTTTTTCTAAAGGCCATTCTTTTTGAGTGTGCTTAGAAAAAGGGGCAATACCAATCCATTCTTTGGTAGAGTCAAATTGAGAATCAACATAAGAAGTGGTGTGAATAGCATTTTTATAAATAAGTTCACTTGATATTCCAGCTTCTTTAAAAACTTGCTGATACCTTTCGGTGGTGTGTGGTAATTGATGAAGGTGCTTATTTTCTTTTTGAATTAGCGCCTTTTTTTCGGCTCGCCCTTTATCCACAGTAAATACAGGTACGCCCGACCATTTAAAGAATTTACTTAGTACCCATGTGCGCATTACACTATGTAAATCGGTAATGCAATCCCATTTTTGATATTTATTTAGCTCTTTAAATAGTTTGAAAAGCCCTAAGATTCCTTTGTAATTATCTAAGTCAATACCATAAAATTCAAAGCGAGGAAGATCATGAAAAAATGGTTCAAATGCCTTATTAGAAACCAGAGTAATGTGTGCCTCAGGGTTTTGTTCTAGCACACTTCTAAGTACCGGAACGGTTAGTGCCACATCGCCCATGGCGGAGAATCTGAAAGCTAGGCAGTTCATTGGATGCTAAAGTAGGTACTTTTTATAATATTTTATACTTCAATCTTAAACGTCATGCCACGAATTTCTTTTTTAGAAATATCGGGGTATCCCTAAGATGCAAATGATGTCTATAACATACAATTATCTTCAGCTTCGGTAGAAGCTGGAGATTGCCGGGTCTTACGCCCGACAATGACGCTCGTAAACATCTATTTTTTACTGTAAAGAGCCGGGTTTGTGTTGGGGTCGTTATAGAGCTTCATTTGGCGATAAACCTTCATTGATTTAGTCCCAGATTTATACTCTTCTAACAGTTGGCCAAATGCAGCTGTTAAATCTTCTTTTTGTTCTAGCAAAATAGTGAGTCGTGCTTGGCTTTTTTGTAGGTGTTCTTCATCAACGTTAGAGCGGTTAGCCTGCTCTTCCATATGATAAATTTTAAGGGATAAAATTGAAAGCCTATCTACTACCCAAGCAGGGCTTTCGGTATTTAAGGCAGCATTTTTACTAGCCGTCACATTTTTGAATAAATCTAAAAACCAATCATCAATTTGCTCAACCATATCGGTACGTTTTTGGTTCGAGCGATCGATTCTTCTTTTTAGCTCCATGCCTCCTTTGGGGTCAATTTTTGGTTCTCGGATTAAATCCTCGAAATGCCATTGCACCGTATCTACCCAGCATTTATGAAATAAAAGTGCCTCAAATGAGCCCTCGTTAAAAGGGTTCTTCAATTCTTGATCTACCGAATCTTTGATATGGTATTGATCGATGCAACGATCAAAAATTGGGAAATACTGATTAACTGAAATCATAACTAGCTTAATTTTTCTACTGCCACTTTAATTCGTTGGATAGCTTCTTTCAAATCTTCTTCAGAAGCAGCATAACTCAAACGTACACATTCGGGTGAGCCAAAAGCTTCGCCTGTAACTAACGAAACATGGGCTTCATTTAAAAGGTACATGCAAAGGTCGCCAGCCGTATCAATTTTATAATCGCCATAAGCTGTGCCAAAATAGCTAGCTATTTCTGGAAAGAAATAGAATGCACCTGTAGGCATATTTACCTTAAATCCAGGTATTTCTTTTAATAAGCCATGTACTAACTCTCGTCTTTTTAAATATTCAGCTGCCATTTTTTTGGTTGGCTCCATATCGCCAGTAAGCGCTGCAAGAGTAGCTCGTTGCGCAATGCTATTAGCACCTGAAGTAAATTGACCTTGAATTTTAGTACATGCTTTTGCAATGGCTATTGGAGCAGAAATGTATCCAATTCTCCAGCCTGTCATAGCAAAACCCTTAGCAACTCCATTTACGGTAATTACTTGGTTTTGCATTTCTGGAAACGAACCCATACTTACATGTTTTCCTGTAAAATTGATATGCTCGTATATTTCATCGGCAATCACAATTATGTCTGTGTCTTTTAGTACATCCGCAATTGCTTTTAACTCATCGTGGGTAAATACAGAGCCTGTTGGGTTGCACGGAGATGAATAAATTAATGCTTTTGTTTTTGGTGTTATTGCTTCGGCTACTTGTTTAGCAGTTGCTTTAAAATCATTATCGATGGTGCCTTTTACTAAAACGGGAATCCCTTCTGCCACCTTAATGAGGTCTGCATAACTTACCCAATATGGGCTCAATACAATTACTTCATCACCAGCATCTATGATTGACATAAAAATATTGGCCAATGATTGCTTTGCACCTGTTGATACCACCACATTGGCAGGCTTTGAGGGAATGCCATTTTCTTTGGTGAATTTTTCGGCAATGGCTTCTCTTAAATCAGGATAGCCAGGCACGGGAGGGTAGGCAAAGTATTTACCAGAATCAATCGCATCTTTTGCTGCTTTTTGGATATGGGAAGGTGTTTTAAAATCAGGCTCGCCCAAACTTAAGCTTATTACATCTACGCCTTGGCTTTTTAATTCCCTGGCCTTTTGTGCCATTGCAATGGTAGCCGATTCTTCCATTGCTTCTAATCTTTGCGAAATCAATCCCATAGGTATTTTATTTAAGGAGGCAAAAATAGTTGTATAATATTAAAGCTTAGTAGTGGGAGCTTGATTTATTAAACAATATCGTCATTCCTGCGTAGGCAGGAACCTCTTTTTATTAACAGTGAAGTTATAGATTCCTGCTTACGCAGGAATGATGGTTAAATATATTACTCTAATTTAACCGCAGGTATTTTGGCATCATTAACCATTTTATTGAAAGTAGGGATGTCGTTTGAAAAAATCTCTTTTAATTTTTCTAATTCAACATCAATGGCTGCTGTTACTTCAATTCTAAATGCTTCATTTTGATCGGTTGGTTTATAATCTCCCATAGCTGCCAATGAGGCTAAGTGAGCCAATTTATTATTTAAACGAATTGGGAAATTCAAAGGGTCTTGGCCACTTCGGTTTTTAGTTTGGTATAGTGCCTCTTCAATTAATTTCATTTCTTTTAATATAGAAGCAGCTGTATCTGCAATGGCATTTTGATTTTTATCTAAATTTCCAGTTACAAAATTAATTTGTTTTCGTGCTTTACGAATATTGATAATTGCTTCGTGTGTTTCGGTAAGTTTTTTATTTATTGCTAAAAGAAAATCAAACTGTGCCTGTAACTCCTCTTGGGTTGCTTCTGATCTTGGGTCTTTTATGATTTCAAACTCCTGAGTTTGGGCATCACCATCTATTGATAGCACAACTTTATAAGTGCCAGGAATTGCTTTTGGACCTGATGTGCTTGCCCACCACATAATCATTCCTTCAAAATCTTTCGCATCGGGGTAGCGCATATTCCACACAAAACGATTTAAGCCTTTAACAGCTTTTAGCTTCTTTTTTTTGTCTTTCGAATTTGTAGCATAATGCTGAATGGTGTCTCCGCCCAACTCTAGATAAGTTAGCGTAATTTCTGAAGTAGAATCTGGTTTATTAGGTAAGTAGAAATAAGTCATAACTCCACCTGGGTGGTTTTCGCCAGCCTTTAAACTTTTGCCCCAACTGCCCCCATTCATTCTATAAGAAGGCATTGGTTTATGAAGTTTTGCAGAAGCATTTCCTAATCCTTTAATTTGATGTATTACCGTTAAGTCATCAATCATCCAAAAGCTACGCCCTTGTGTTGCAGCTATAAGGTTATCGTTTTTAATGGCCAGATCAGTAATTGGTACAATGGGCAAGTTTTGTTGAAAAGTTTGCCAGCTAGCACCATCATCAAATGATACATACATTCCGGCTTCCGTACCTGCATACAGTAGCCCTTTTTGTTTTGGGTCGGCTCTTACAACACGTGTAAAATGTTCGTGGTTAATACCATCTGTAATCTTTTTCCAAGTAGTGCCATAATTTGTGGTGTGGTATAAATAAGGTCTATAATCTCCCGATTTGTATTTTGTGCCAGCCACATATACGCCTCCTTTATTAAAAGGGTCTATTTCGATGCTATTAATCATCATCCATTCGGGCATATTGCTAGGTGAAATATTACTCCAGTTTGCGCCATTATCTTTTGATAGGTAGATCAATCCATCATCAGAACCGGTCCAAATAACGCCTTCTTCATGAGTAGAAAATGCCGCTGCGAAAATGGTTCCGTAATATTCAACGGATGTGTTATCTTGTGTTAATGGGCCGCCTGATGATTTTAAAGTGGAGGGATCGTTGCGAGTTAAATCGGGGCTAATTACTTCCCAGCTTTGTCCTTGATTGGTTGAGACGTGTACATGATTAGAGAATGTGTAAAGTTTGGTTTTATCAAATGGAGAAAACGTGATGGGAAAATTCCATTGGAAACGGTATTTCATATCTTCAGCACCATGCCCCATTGGGTTATCTGGCCACACATTTATGGCTCTAGCAGATTTTCTAATATGATCATATCTAGTTAGGAAGCCATCATAACTTCCTCCGAACACTATGTCGTTATTGCTTGGATCTGGTGCTAAATGTGCACTTTCTCCACCTGCAGTTGACTCCCAATCGTTGGTAGAAATAGATCCACCTGAAGATCGATGATTGATTCGAATGGCTGAATTATCTTGTTGAGCTCCGTAAATTCTATAGGGGAAACTATCATCGGTAGTAACTCTGTAAAACTGGGCAGTGGGTTGGTTTAAATACGTTGACCAATTGGTGCCTGCATCAAAACTTACTTGACCGCCACCATCATCTGCCACAATCATTCTATTATTATCTTCTGGCGCTATCCATAAATCATGATGATCGCCATGAGGAGTGCTTATGGATTTAAACGATTTGCCACCATCCGTAGAAACATGGAATTGCACATTGGCTACATACACTTTGTTTTCATCTTGTGTATCGGCATAAATTCGAGTGTAATACCACGCACGCTGACGAAGTTTTCGAGCTTCGTTTATTTTCTTCCAAGTTTTACCGCCATCATCAGATCGGTAAACGCCTCCTTCTTTGGCTTCGATAATAGCCCAAACTCGATCTGAATTTGCTGGCGAAACTGTTACACCACTAATTCCCCAAATGCCTTTGGGCAACCCTTTTCTATCCGAAATGTTTTCCCATGTTTCTCCTTCATCCGTGCTTTTCCAAAGGGCGGAGCCATCGCCACCACTTGATAAACTATAAGGGGTTCTACGAACATTCCAAGTACTTGCGTATAACACGCGTGAGTTGTTCGGGTCAATTATTAAATCAACAGCACCGGCATCTTTATTGGCAAAAAGCACTTTTCGCCACGATTTGCCCCCATTAGTGCTTTTATATACGCCTCTTTCATTGCTAGATTTATACAAATCTCCCAATACTGCGGCATATACTATATCTGCATTTTTTGGGTGAACCCGCACCCTAGGAATATGCCTCGATTTTTTGAGGCCGATTGGCTCCCATGTTTTACCAGCATCCACCGATTTATACATGCCAGAACCTGATGAAACATTGCCTCTTACGGTAACTTCTCCACCTCCTACATATATTACATTAGGGTCGTAAGTGCTTACAGTAATGGCTCCAATGGAACCCCCGAAGAAGCCGTCTGAAATATTTTTCCAAGTGCTCCCGCCATCTTCAGTTTTCCATATACCGCCACCGGTAGTACCCATATAGTACAAATTGGGTTTGCCAGGCACGCCTGTTACCGCAGCAGAGCGGCCTCCTCTAAAAGGGCCAATGTTTCGCCACTTTAATCCATTGTAGAGGGCGGTGTCCACTTTTACAGTTTGCGCTACAGCTTTTTTAGATTTTTTTCGTTGCGAAAAACTGGATTGAAGTATGAAAAGAGATAAAATAGAGAACAAAAAATATTTTTTCATAATGAAAGGAGGTTGATAAAACGAAATAGAAAAATAGTTAATAATTGACAGATAATGGGGAAATTAAGTATTTGTTATAGTGTGAACTAATTCGATTAGAATAGTATTGCATTTATGAAGCGATTATTTTTGTGGGGAATACTTTTTACTAGTATCAATTGCTTTGCACAAAAACCGGTG
>CAZQWZ010000075.1:0-11338 GCA_964596935.1 uncultured Roseivirgaceae bacterium | reverse complement strand
AAAAAGCTCCAAAACTGGCACGAACTAGATTTTGCAGAGTTTATAACCGAGCTAAACAAAGCCATTAAAAAAACCGGTGACACAAAGCTTACCAAAACCCAAGAAATGGATTGGATGGAGGTTTTTGAAACTAAAAAAGCAGAAGCCCAAAGCTTAAAAGCGGAGATTGATAAAACGGATGCTGAGATTGATGCGATGGTTTATGAGCTGTATGGGTTGAGTGAAGAGGAGATTAGAATTGTAGAAGAATCGTAATGGATATAGTTTCTTTAGATAACCTACGAGTTATTAGTGATACCGCCCCCTTTGAGCCGAGTTATACGGGTGATAATCTTATAGTTGAAAAAGATGGTAAATATGGACTTGTTAGGGCTTATGGTGGCGATGAGTTAATCTATAGATGGGTTGTGCTTCCAAAAGAAACACATATTAAGCATTGGTCATTTTTAACAAGAACTGATGTTTACGTGTATGTTTTTACGTTTCGCAATGAAAAAGGAAAGCTAGCTCTTTTTTTAAATAACGAACACTACCAAGGTGGTTACCGCTTTGAAGAAATTAGTTACCTTGAAAACTCGCCATCTACAGCCATCATCAAAGGAAACGGGCACTTTGGGTATTTAGATATGGAGAGAGAAACCATAGAATACCATATTGAGCTAGTGCTGCTGCAAAAGGATGATAAAGAAATTGATTGGCACTCGCTTGATTGGTTAGGGCGTGACATAAAGCTGCAAAACAAACAAGGTAAATGGGCGGTATATTCAGCAGCCTTAGAACCAATGACAGGTTTTGTATTTAACAACGAACCTGAATATACTCGATTTGGCACCTATCAGTACAAAAAAAGAGGATATGAACAAGAATAACTTTTTTAAAAAGTACGGAATTTAATATCATTATGTCAACATCGCTTTATATGATAACAAATGCGCCTCACAATCCCAAAAAAGCGGGTGATTACAGCCATATTTTAAAAGACCTTAAGAAACTAAATATTGAAAAATCGAGTTACTGGAATTCAACAGGAGATAAAACTATTAAAGAACATTTGGATTGGAGCTGCCAAATATTTGAGCCAGATAATTTCAACAAGTATCACCGGGTTGAGTTTGAGGGTGATTTTATGAATAGCCCAACAGCAGTTGGTTACAATTGGCACTTGTATACAGGCTATACATACGACATAATCTATAAAAACTTTGAAATCGATTGGTTCATGGATTTTCGCACTGAGATTTTTGAAATGATACAGTTATTAGGTGGCAGTGAAATTATTTATGTTGCCGATAATGGAGGCCATGCACTATGTAAGTATTTATCAATGTCGGAAGAAGGTGTTTCATATGATAAAATAAGAAAAAAGATGCAAAATGATTTGGGAGACCCAATCACTGATTATACTAAACTTGATTATGAAACACTCGATTACCAAAATATTACCGAATATTTTTTAGATAATTTTAGAGACATGAAAAGCGTTAAAAATAAGTAAATGCAATTTGATAAAGAATTTAAAATAGCGATAAGCGAACTGCCTACTATTGAAAAGGATAGGTTATTGCTGCGCTTACTTAAAAAGGATTTAACCTTGGCCAATCGCCTTTATTTTGAATTGGTAAGCGCCCATACGGTAGAAGAGCGCAGGTTAATAGTTGAGCAGAAAGTAATAGAAACTGTTAGCCGTGCAAGCGAACGCTTTTATAGTGCAGGCTACTTAATGATGGATATGCGCTATTTAAGTGGCGATATTACCGAGCACGTAAAAACTACGAAAGATAAATTTGGAGAGGCAAGTTTAAACTTGTTAATGGTAATAGAAGTGCTACGCCTTAATAATACAAAGCTTAAGTTTTTGCCCGATAGTAAAGTGTACAAACTTTATATATACATAATTGCCAAGGCCTTTAAAATTTTGACATTAATTAATGCTTTGCACGATGATTTTCGAATAGAATTTGAAACTCACCTACATACATTAGGAGAATTGATTGCTAGCAACAACTATTTAATGAAAACGGCCATCTTTAATGGGTTTGATGTAAATTGGTTAATATCAGCAGATATTCCCGAAAATATTACTGCTATTCATAAAGAAATTAGACAACAAGGTTTTTTAAAGTAAATAACATGCCCAAAATCAAAATATAGAATATAAAGAAAGCTGGCGCGATGAGTACCTTAAAATGGATATGTGGTTTTGCCAATGCCAAAGGGGGCGTAATCTACATTGGCAAAAACGATAAGGGCGAAGTAGTGGGTGTTGCCAATGCTAAAAAGCTACTGGAGGATATACCCAATAAAACAAGGGATATACTAGTGTTAAGTTAAGTGTGCTGTGTCGTATAAGTGGAAGTTATTTTTGTTTTAGACGATTTAAAAAATATGCCCCTAGCTATAGCTAAGGAAGTGTTTTTTAAAGATGTATAAAGCAAAAAGAACGAGACTTGGTTTGGCTAAAGCATGCTTAACTTAACACTAGGTGCAATTATTGATGTTAACCTGCATACAACCATCCAAGGAGATTATTTAGAACTTATTATTGAAGAGTTACCCCTATAAACTATAAAGGGCAATACCATTACCGCAGTGGTAGTACTAAACAAGAACTTAAAGGGGGCAGCCTTGGATAAGTTTATGCTTCAGAAAAAAGAAAAAAATGGGATGGCGTTCCTGTACCTAATATTTCAAGCATCTGTTTGTCCGTATAGCCATTTAGAAAACCGTTGGCTATTTACAAATGTTGTTAATTTTGGCGCATAGTCCTTAAATATATGGCTCCAATTTTTATACTATGCTGTATGAAATAAGGAATGTGTTACAACTAATTACTAAAGAGCGATTAGCTACTTCTTACAATATTTTTTTAAAGCCTTATCTGCTTCCTTAATACCCAATTCTTTGGCTCTAGCAAAATCTTTGCAAGCCGCACTCTTCTTTTTTTGCGATATATAGAGTGTGCCTCTATACAAATAAGCCATTCCATTACTAGCATCTAACCGAATAGATACTCCATAGTCTGCCAAAGCTTTTCTTGCTTTACCCAATTTTTGATTTGCCTTAGCTCTATACGCATAGGGCATAGTATTTTGTTTATGGCTTTCCACCGCCAAATCAAATTCATATAATGCCTTCGCATAATTAGCAGCTTTAAACTCCATTTCACCCAATGTAATTCTACCTAACAAATGATCTGGATCCAATTTTAGTAGTTTTTTCAAATCAGCCTTGGCCTTCGTTTTATTACCAAGCTTCTGATAGGTTCTCGCTCGATTATACATCGTTTTGGTATTTCTAGGATAAACTGCTAAATATTTATCATAAGCTTCAAGGGCTTTAGAGTACTGGCCTTGCTCATAATATTTATCTCCTTCTAATGTTTTCTTGCCCGAACAAGAAAACATAACCAATAGCAATCCTACTATTACAATATTCTTCATCTAGTAAAAAAGTAATTACTTACTCTTATTTAAAGTTATTTAGAAATTTTTCTACCTCATTCCAGTAGTAAACTGAATCGCCAAATTTAGACCATAAAGCTCTGGAACCGTGATTACCAGGAGATGTGGGTAAAAAACTGACCTTCTGCTCTGAAGGAATGGCGGCAAATATACTAGACCAGCTTGACTTTTCTCCTTTAGCAGAAGTTATAAATACGGGCTGTGTAATTTTAGAAGCAGATTCTGAAATCCAAGTTTTAGATTTCCCTTGACTAGAAAAATATTCTCCAGGTGAAAATGACAGTACTCCATCCACCAATATTAAATTGTCTCCCGCATATTTAAGCACCAATGCAGAGGAATACGAGCTTCCCCAAATAATCACTTTACCACTAGCATAATACTCTTTCGCATAATTAACAGCTGCGTCAATATCAGGGTATGCATCCACATATTTGGTGGGCTTCATTTCTTGTTGAGCTTTGATAAACGACTCATTTCTTACGCCATTCACTTCACCTCCTGATCGCAAATCAACTGCTATACAGTTAAATCCCATCATATTAAGCTTAGGAGCTATTTCTTGATATTCTCCTCTACTCCACCGAGCTTGATGAAATAATACAATTAAAGGAGCTGAGTTATCATGTGCTATATATACATCTGCTGTTAACCCTAATCCATCTTTTGATGGAAATTTTATAGTTTGTACATCTTGAGAAATTGCAACAGAAGGAATTGCAAAAATAATAATCAATAAATATCTTTTCATAACAACGTAGTTTTAATTAACAAGACCTGGCGGTTGACTAAGATTATCAAATTTAGTTAATTCTATACCTGCATGACCAATAAACATTTTTGCTTCTACTTTAAGAGGTATTTTATTCCCATCATCTGAAAACCAAGCCACTAACGCATCTTCTCCCTCAAAAATAGTATTATCAGGCATTACTGGTATAAATTTTACACTCTTAAATTTACCAGCTTTTGTTTTAAGTTCTTCCCTTCCCCACATAACAATTTTAAAGTCATAAAAAGTATCTTCTAAGAAAGAATAAATTTCTACTGTATCGCCTTTATTTAATTGGTCAAAATCAATGGTTCGTAAGTATAAAAAACCTGACATCATTTCTCGAGATAATCTTTCCATACTAAATTTCTCGGGTTCCATATATTTACTAGTTTCAAAATCGAAATCTTTTACCCGAATTGAGTCTTCATCAAAATCAAAATAAACGACTTCATTTTTTCGATACTTGCCTTCAACCAGTGTTCTGTACGCAATATGTGTAACCAACGAAGTAGTATCTACATAAGCACCCCAATGATCATCTACACCTGCCAACCAATCAATAAACCCACTTGTTTTACCATAAGAATCTAGTTTATAACAAATTCTATCTTTTACTCTATGCAAAGTAGGTTGAATTTGAAACGACCCTTTTCCCACAGTAAATATTCCGAAAGTGGCCTTATATTCAAGGTATTCCCCTCTCTTAAAAGTAGGTCGTGGAATATATGCATAGGCACTATCCTCTTTTTTAATTGGCTGAGAAACAGCCAAACTTGCGGTTAAAACAAAAAATGCTAAGATAAATATTCTGATCATAAAGTGTGTATTAACAAACCCGATGCCAATTATACTGAAACATTATTTTCTCTCAATGCATCATTCAAAGAAGTTTTTTTATTTGTGCTTTCTTTTCTGGTTCCAATAATTAACGCACAAGGAACATTATAAGTGCCCGCAGCAAATTCTTTTGGATAAGTCCCAGGTATTACAACCGATCTTGGAGGCACATAACCTTTATAAATAACAGGCTCATTGCCCGAAACATCTATGATTTTTGAACTTGCCGTTAGTGTTACATTAGCACCAAGCACAGCTTCTTTTCCGATATGAACGCCCTCTACTAATATACATCTTGAACCAATAAATGCATCATCTTCTATAATAACGGGTGCTGCTTGAATGGGTTCCAACACTCCACCAATTCCAACTCCTCCACTTATGTGTACATTCTTTCCAACCTGTGCACAACTACCTACCGTTGCCCAAGTATCAACCATTGTTCCGGAGTCAACATAGGCTCCAATATTAATATAAGATGGCATCATTACAACCCCTCGATTTACAAACGATCCATACCTAGCAATGGCATGCGGAACAACCCTAACACCCAAATCTGCATAGCCCGTTTTAAGTTTTATTTTATCATGAAATTCAAGCGGGCCTACTTCAATAGTTTCCATTTTCTGCAATGGAAAATACAAAATTACAGCCTTCTTAATCCAATCATTTACAAGCCACTTTTCATCCTTAAATTCTGCTACACGAATCGCTCCTTTATCTAAAAGTTCTACTACATTTTCAATGGCTTTTTGAGTAGCAGAATCAGTCAATAATTCTCTATTATCCCAAGCTGTTTCAATTAAATTTTTGTCGGTCATAATGCTTTCGTATCTTGCAAATGTGAAAAGAAAAATTCTCATAGCCTCATTTTTAAAACCAGTAAATGATATTCGTAGTTACCAAAAAATTGCTAAGAGTTTAGCAACACATGAGAACTACGATGTTTACTGTGTAGGCTATCCATCAAATATAGAATTAAGTGATAAGAATGTTATGCTATTACCGTTGAGTTCTTTCAAAAAAAATGGGTTTGAAAGAATTATGGCTAGATGGCAGGTGTTTAAAACCTATCTTAAACTAAAACCTGAACTAATCATAGTTAACTCCCCTGATTTATTGATATTTACTATGCTATACAAAATATTATTTGGCGGTATAATTATCTATGATATTCGAGAAAACTACTATAGAAACCTTTGGTATCAACAAAATTATAGATGGGGACTAAAACACGTACTAGCCATTTTAGTTAGGGTTAAAGAGTTGATAACTGCTCCCCTATTTGATCATTTCTTTCTAGCAGAGAAAGTATATTCAACACAATTAAGTTTTACAAAAAACAAATTCACTATTATAGAAAATAAAAGTTTAGAGACTAAAAGCAGGATATCAAACAAATTAAATACCAACGCTCCAAGCTTTATAATTAGCGGAACCATTGCTTATGAGTATGGCATTTTTGAAGGGATTAATTTCTTTCGAAATATAGAAAAATATCATCCAAAATCTTCCCTTGTAATTATTGGACATTGCCCGAATAAACTGATTCAAAAAGAGCTTGAATATATCGAAAAAAGCAACCCATCAATTAGGTTAAATATCAGCTCCAACCCAATACCACATTCGGCAATCGAGAAAGAAATTATGAAAGCAGAAATTGGGCTTCTTCCCTATTTGCCCAACAAGAGCACCAAAGGAAAATGGCCAACAAAATTATATGAGTATATGGGTTATCAACTTCCTTTTATTATACAAAAGAATATGGTTTCGAGTGAGTTTATAAACTCATCAAATGCAGGTATCGAATTTGATTTTACACAACAATCATTAGACACATGCCAAGCCGCTTGGGAGCAAATTAGTTCAGCTTTATTTTATCAAAATAACCCATCGCCTAACATATATTGGAGTAGTGAAAAAGAAAAACTTATAGCAGCTGTTCAACTAATTTTAACAGAGAACACTAAATCTACTTTTAGATTTATCTAAAATATTAATTAGCTTTGTTGAAATTATTAATTATGCTAACACATTCTGAAGAGAATTACCTCAAAGCTATTTATAACATATCGGTTGAAAGCAACAAAGCAGTTAGTACTAATGCAATTGCTGAAAAGTTACATACCAAAGCAGCTTCGGTTACTGATATGATCCAGAAGTTAGCAAACAAAGGGCTTGTTTCTTATTATAAATACAAAGGCACTCGCTTAACCGGGTTGGGTGAAAAAGAAGCACTAAAAGTAGTACGTAACCACAGGCTTTGGGAAGTGTTTCTTGTAAAAGAGCTAAATTTTAATTGGAACGAAGTACACGAGATTGCAGAGCAATTAGAACATGTTAAGTCGCCAGAATTGATTACTAGGCTTGATAATTTTCTTGAAAATCCAAAATTCGATCCTCATGGAGACCCAATACCTGATGCAAATGGAATATTAGCATCCAACCCTTCGATAACATTAAATATGTTAAAGCCTGGAAATAATTGCAAGGTTATCTGCGCAAAAGATTCTTCCAGTAACCTCCTTCTATTCCTAGATAAAGTTAAAATCTCCTTGGGTGTTACCATTGAAATTATTGACTATTTCGATTTTGATGGATCATTCTCAGTAAAAGTCGATAATGGTAACCCTATAACCCTTTCTAGCAAAGTGGCTGAAAACATTTATATAGATAAGATATGAATCCAGCACTTGTAAATATTCTCATATTCTTTGGCTTAGCACTACTGGTTTGGTTTATTTATAAATTATCCGAATCACAAAATACACTGCATAGCAAGCTGCAAAAGCAGAAAACAATTACTGAGGATATTCTAAAACAACTTTACCATGTAGAGCAAAGTAAGCGCACCGCAACGGTAAGCGATTTATCTGGTGCTTTAGAAATTAGAAAAAGAAGAATTTTGCCCATTGTGGTTGAGATGGCTTCTTCTAATCTTATTGAATCAACCGATGAGGCATTGCACCTTACAAAATCAGGAAGAGAGTATGCGTTAAAAATAATCCGTGTACATAGGTTATGGGAAAAGTATTTGGCTGAAAAAACGGGTCATAAACAGTCTGATTGGCATTATTTAGCCGAAAAAATGGAACATCAACTGAATGAAGAAGAAATTAATAAATTAAGCTTTACACTCGGCAATCCTATGTTCGACCCACATGGCGACCCAATACCTTCGGCAAGAGGCGAAATGGCAGAAGTAAAATGGGTTCCACTTCCTTCTTACCCAACAAATACACCAGGCAAAATCGCTCACATCGAAGATGAGCCTGGAGTTATTTATCAACAAATATTAGCCAAACTGATTTTTGTAGGATCGCATATTAAAATAACAAAATCAAATTCTAAGGAAATTATTATTGTAAGTGAAGGGCAAGAACATAGGTTTTCACCCATTATAGCAGCAAATATTAGCATAGAACCTCTAAATAAAGATGAAGCTTACGAGGAAAAAGCCGTAAGACTTTCTACTCTTGTTTTAGGTGAAACTGCAGAAATAATTGGCATTTCTAAAGAATGTAGAGGATCCAACCGCAGGCGATTACTCGACTTAGGCATGTTACCTGGCACACAAATAGAAGTAGATTTAAGAAGCCCAATGAGAGACCCTATTGCCTATAAAGTGCGAAATACATCCATTGCTCTTAGAAACTCATTAGCCGACCGAATTTTGATTAATAAAATAAATTCTAATGACAACTAACCAAGAAGGTTGCAACGACTGCGCTTTTCATAATACAGAAGGGCTTAAAAAATTAGGCATTAACACTACTAATGTAGATTATGTAGTTGCATTAGCAGGAAACCCCAATACAGGTAAAAGCACCGTTTTTAATGCACTAACAGGCCTTAGACAACATACAGGAAATTGGCCAGGAAAAACAGTTTTACGTGCCGAAGGAGGTTACTCATTTGATACAAAAAAGTTTAAACTCATTGACCTTCCTGGCACCTATTCGCTTCTTTCTACCTCTCAAGATGAAGAAGTAGCCCGTAATTTTATTCTATTTGGCCAACCAGATGTAACTATAATTGTGGTGGATGCAGCACGATTAGAACGCAATCTAAACTTAGTGCTGCAAGTATTAGAAATTACTGATAAAGCTGTGCTATGCCTTAACCTAATGGACGAAGCCGAGCGACATAATATCTCCATAGACCAACGAGCATTGGCTCGCGACTTAGGAATACCTGTAGTTGGCACAACAGCCCGAAGCCAAAAAGGCATTCCCGAATTGCTCAATACCATAAATGATATTGCAACAGGTAAAATTGTGTGCAAACCTCATAAAGTAAAAAGCTTAACTAAAACAATCGAACAATCTGTAAAAAAACTTGCAAAAAAAATCGAACAACAGTTTCCAGGATTACCCAATAGCCGTTGGGTAGCTTTTCGATTATTAGAAGGAGACGAACGGATTACAGAAGCCGTTAATAATAATGAACTAAAAGAATTGATAATCGCATGATAAAAGAGGAAAACAAAGATTCAATTGTAAAATTAGCCTCTGAACTTAGGTGGAATATTGGCGATAATTTTCATGATAAACTTACCGAAGCAATTTATGCAGATGCTGCTAAAATTGCTTCTAATGTAGTTACCAATAAAGATAACCCTAGAAACTATACGCTCGATAGTAAAATAGATCGAATAGTTACCAGTAGAATTTGGGGCTTTCCAATTATGATAGGAATACTGGCGGTAATTCTATGGCTTACGATCGAAGGAGCCAATGTACCTTCAGGCATGTTATTCAATTTACTAATTGATAGCTTCTATCCTATTTTAAAGAATTTCTCCTCTCAAATTGGAATGGCTTGGTGGTTAGATGGCTTTTTAATAGATGGAATTTACCTTGCCGTGGCTTGGGTAATAGCAGTAATGCTTCCTCCTATGGCTATTTTCTTCCCATTATTTACCTTGCTCGAAGATTTTGGCTACCTACCCAGAGTTGCTTTTAATATGGATGCAATGTTTAAAAAATCAGGGGCACATGGCAAGCAAGCACTAACGATGAGCATGGGCTTTGGGTGCAATGCCGCAGGTGTAATTGCCACTCGTATTATTGATAGCCCCAGAGAACGATTGATTGCTATTATTACCAATAACTTTTCGTTATGTAACGGTCGTTGGCCCACGCAAATATTAATAGCTGTCATATTTATTGGAGTACTCGTACCCGAATCTATGTCTGGCTTAGTAGCTTCTGCTTCTGTAATAGGAATTGCTTTGTTAGGTATTGGATTTATGTTTTTAACATCACTTGGGCTATCAACAACCGTATTAAAAGGAGAAGTTTCCACTTTTACATTAGAGCTCCCACCCTATCGCCCACCAAGAGTTTGGCAGACTATTTACACCTCATTAATTGATAGAACGTTAATCGTTTTATGGCGAGCCATTATTTTTGCTGCGCCAGCAGGAGCCGTTATTTGGTTGATCTCTAATATTCATTTTGGAGAGATTTCCATTGCCAATCATCTCATTGAATGGCTCAATCCATTTGGGTTATTTATCGGCCTAAATGGCGTTATTCTTTTAGCCTATATTGTTGCCATACCTGCCAACGAAATAGTTATACCTACCATTTTAATGCTTACTGTTGCTAATTTGAATATGGCAGGAGCAGGAAGCGGAGTTATGTTTGAGCTCGATTCAACAATGGAAACAAGCAACATTTTAACAGCAGGCGGATGGACACTATTAACAGGAATCAACTTAATGCTCTTTAGTTTGCTACACAACCCGTGCAGCACCACTATTTACACCATTTATAAAGAAACCAATAGTTGGAAATGGACAACCGTAGCAAGTATTTTACCCGTTATTATGGGTTTTGTAATTACATTTTTGGTGGCTCAGATTTGGCAATTGTTTTAAAGTAATTTGCTTAGTTAAAATTGGAGATAAAATAATTTGAGTTAGTTTAAATAGTTTTAATTAGCTAAAAAACTTCTAAATTTGAATTAATATACTGATGTGTCCCCAATTGTCTAGACAGTTTTTATTGTTTTCTTATTTGTAAATATATTTTTTCCAAGCGGCCCTCGAAGAGAAAAAGGGCTGCTTTAAAGAAATATATTGGGTTGCTTACACCATGTCTCTAATGCTAGAATACCTCCTTTTATTGTTGTAATAATACATATATTCTTCTAGTTTATTGTACAAGTCAATTCCATCTTTGGGTGGATGAATGTATATTTTTTCATACTTAAAGATACAAATTATATATAAATATTCATAATATTAAACCACCGAGTT
>CAZQWZ010000074.1:8387-11433 GCA_964596935.1 uncultured Roseivirgaceae bacterium | reverse complement strand
CCTGTAGGATTAATGATTCAATCGTGGTTAGAAGAATCCGATTGAAGTTTTTGTTTTGAAGACTTAAAAATAAACGATTTGCTCCCGAAAAAATATCGGGACAGGTTCGCCAAAACTGTATGCAGTGTTGACTAACCCGAAGTCTTCTTATGGGGAAACGATTTCTTGGTGTAGGGCTTTCACTTTAAATCTTTGCAGATAATCTTCAAATCACACTAAACCGCATTAGTTTTTGGTGCATATTGGGTTGGGTTAAGTCCTATTCTTTGTTGCATAGCCCAAGCTTTAACTTAGCTCCCGACTGAAAGAAGGGTTAGTTCAACACGAGCTAAAAAAGCATAGGGTTTCTGTAGGTTAGGACAGCGTGTTAAGTTTTTGAAAGTCTGCCATAAGTGGTTACTTTTATTCGGTTATGGCTTGGTGTTAGTTGGAAATTGTGAAGCAATTAATCCCAACGCTTTTTAGCCATTTGGTTACCCACACTTAGAGTATCCGCAGTTTTTGCAGTTTAGGCAGCCTTCTTCGTAAATTAAACCATCTTCGCCACACTCAGTACAAGTAGTGTTTTTGGGTTTTGTGCCATCTGGCAACATTTTAGATAGCGCCCTTACCACACCATTTTTCCAAGTGTTTAACGAGTCATCATTCAGATCCAAGTTATTTACTAAGTTGATGGCGTACTTTAGAGGCATTCCGTGACGTAACATCCCCGAAATAAGCTTAGCATAATTCCAGAATTCGGTAGTAAACGACCTAGACAACCCTTCGATAGTTACATTAAACCCGTCCTTATCTTTATACCTAAAATCGTAACGTTTAGTATTATCGTCATTCAAACTTTTAATTACCTGACCCGTAGAAACATACGTTGGTAAGTGGAAGGCATCTTCGGCTTTACCAGTAAAAATTTCGTATGGCTTGTTATTTAGCATACCAACTACTGCTAACCATTTTTCGTGGTTATTATTAAAACGAATAATTTTAGCAGTCAAAGTTTTAGGTCGTTTGGGAGCCGCAGTTTCAAAAAACTCATCTTTATCAATTTTCTTTTCTTCCTTCGATATCAAAACACCATCTCTAGAACCATCACGGTAAACGGTCATCCCTTTGCAGCCTTGTTTCCAGCCTTCCATGTAGATGTCGTTAATCACCTTCTCTGGAGTTTCTTTAGGCACATTTACGGTTACCGAAATCGAGTGATCAACCCACTTTTGGATTTTGCCTTGCATTTGCACCTTCTTAATCCAATCAATATCATTGGCCATCGCATTATTATAAGGAGAGGCAAGTACCAACTCTTCCATTTCTTTATCAGAAAGTGTTTCAATTTGTTCTTCAGAATAGCCTTTAACTTGAAGCCATATTTTGAATTTGTGGTGAACCACAAAATATTCCTCCCAAGCATCTCCCATTTCATCGGTAAAACTAACCTTAGCGTCTTTATCGGTAGGATTTACTTTTTTTCTTCTTTTATACGATACCTGAAATACGGGTTCCAATCCAGAGGAAGTCTGTGTCATTAAAGAAGTAGTACCTGTTGGTGCGATGGTAAGTAAGGCAATGTTTCTTCTGCCTTTTTCTACCATAGTTTTGTATAAAGCAGGTTCAGCATCTTTTATTCTATTAATAAATGGGTTGCTGTTTTCTCTTTGGTAATTGTAAATTTCGAAAGCACCTCTTTCTTCTGCCATTTCTACAGATGATGCATACGCAGCTAGAGCCAATGATTTTTGAACGTTTTCTGCAAATGAAGTTGCTTCATCTGTACCATAGGTAATACCTAATGCAGCTAGCATGTCTCCTTCGGCAGTAATTCCTAATCCTGTTCTTCTGCCTTGTAGTGTTTTCTTTTTAATTTTTTCCCAAAGCTGACGTTCGCTTTGCTTAATTTCTTCAGGCTCGGGGTCGTTATTAATTTTAGTTAAAATGGCATCAATTTTCTCTGCCTCTAAATCAACAATGTCATCCATTAAGCGTTGTGCAATACGAATGTGGCTTTTAAATTTATCAAAATCAAAACTCGCTTGATCTGTAAATGGCTGATCTACATAGCTATATAAGTTAACCGCCAATAAGCGACAAGAATCATACGCACAAAGAGGAATTTCGCCACAAGGGTTTGTAGAAATGGTTTCAAAACCAAGATCGCTATAGCAATCAGGAATAGATTCTTTTATAATAGTATCCCAAAAAAGCACACCTGGCTCGGCAGATTTCCACGCATTATGTACAATCTTATCCCATAAACCTTTAGCGTTAGTTTTTTTCTTAATAGATGGGTTAGTACTATTTACAGGAAATTGTTGTGTAAAATCTTTACCAGATTCAACAGCGTTCATAAAATCATCCGAAAGTTTAACGGATACATTAGCACCCGTAACTTTGGTTGTATCTTGTTTGGCATCAATAAAAGACTCTGAATCTGGATGATTTACAGAAATAGAAAGCATAAGGGCTCCTCTTCGTCCATCTTGGGCAACCTCTCTTGTGGTGTTAGAGTAGCGCTCCATAAACGGCACAATTCCTGTAGAAGTTAGTGCACTATTCATTACAGAGGTGCCTTTTGGGCGAATGTGAGTTAAATCATGCCCAACACCACCACGTCTTTTCATTAACTGTACCTGCTCTTCATCGGTAAGTAAAATAGAACCATAGCTATCAGATTTATTGCCAGGCCCAATAACAAAGCAGTTTGATAATGAAACGTATTGGAAATTATTTCCTATACCCGACATTGGGCCACCTTGTGGAATAATGTACTTAAAATCTTTTATAAGTTCGAAGATTTGATCTTCAGATAATGGGTTAGGATAATTACTTTCTATACGAGCAAGTTCTTCTGCCAACCGAACATGCATTTGTTGTGGAGATTTTTCGTAAAGGTTTCCTGCTGAATCTTTTAGGGCATACTTATTTATCCAAACATTGGCTGCTAAATCATCTCCTTTAAAATATGCCATCGAAGCTTCTAAAGCTTCTGCTCTACTGTATGTTTTTAAATTCACTTCTTGAGTTAATAATCTTTTACGTTCGTTCATTTTCTCCT
>CAZQWZ010000074.1:0-8287 GCA_964596935.1 uncultured Roseivirgaceae bacterium | reverse complement strand
AGGCAAAGAATTTATAATTGAATTAAATAACGATATTAACTTGCTATACAGCGAGTTATAATTGTATCTGTTAACGTAAAAAAAAATTTAATATTTTTTTGCCTCACACAAAATTAGAGCAATTATTTAGACTTTTTTCTACTACTTAATATAAAGTTTATCTTTGAAACAAAAAAAATAACTTGGCCAAAACACGCTCCTCTTTTTTCTGCCAAAATTGTGGATATGAATCTGCAAAATGGATTGGCAAATGCCCTAGTTGCAATCAATGGAATTCCTTTGTAGAAGAGGTGATTTCGAAATCATCACAAGCTTCTCCAATTTGGCAAGAAGCGGATTCGAAATCGAATAAACCAAAGCCCATACATGCCATTGAATATGCCGATGAAATTCGAATTAGTTGCCACGATAACGAGCTAAATCGAGTGTTGGGTGGAGGTATTGTTAATGGTTCGGTGGTTTTAATTGGTGGAGAGCCAGGAATTGGCAAATCGACACTAATGTTGCAATTGGCATTAAATCTTCAACAAAAAGTGCTCTATGTTTCGGGCGAAGAAAGTGAGCAACAAATAAAGCTACGTGCAGATCGAATTACTCAAAAGGCAAGTGAATCTACTTTTATATTAAGTGAAACTTCGATAGAAAAGGTTTTTACTCAAATAAAACAAGTGCAGCCCGATGTGTTAATTGTTGATTCTATTCAAACTTTGGCTTCTTCTAAAATAGAATCTATTCCTGGTAGTGTGGCACAAGTAAGGCAATGCGCAGGTGAGCTAATGCAATATGCTAAAACCACCAATACGCCTGTGTTTTTGGTAGGCCATATAACCAAAGATGGTAGTTTGGCGGGTCCTAAAGTGCTAGAGCACATGGTGGATACGGTATTGCAATTTGAGGGGGATCGAAATATGGTGTACCGTATTTTACGAACTACCAAAAACCGTTTTGGTTCTACTTCGGAGTTGGGCATTTATGAAATGCAAGCTGAAGGCCTTCGTGAAGTTTCCAACCCATCCGAAATATTGATTTCGCAGCGCGATGTAGGCGTAAGTGGAGTAACTATTGGCGCTACTATGGAAGGCAATAGAACCCTGTTGATTGAAATACAGGCATTGGTAAGCCCTGCTGCTTATGGCACGCCCCAGCGTAGCTCTACTGGTTTTGATAGCCGAAGGCTAAATATGCTATTGGCTGTTTTAGAAAAAAGAACCGGCTTAAAAATGGGTGCCCAAGATGTATTTTTAAATATGGCAGGAGGTATTAAAGTAGATGACCCAGCCATTGATTTGGCTATTTGTGTGGCCGTACTATCCTCTTTACATGACCTTTCTATTAACGAGAAATTTTGCTTTGCTTCTGAAGTTGGGTTAGGCGGTGAATTACGTGCGGTTAACCGCATTGAAAACCGTATTTCAGAAGCTGAAAAGTTAGGATTTTCAACCATTTTTATTAGTAAGTATAACAAAGGGGTTGATGCAAGTAAATACAAAATTAAGATCAAATCGTTTGGGTTGTTAAAACATGTATTTGGTGAATTGTTTGGGTAGAACCATTCAATATAATTAATTGTTAGTGCATTATGTTTAGAGGAATATTATTAACCTACTTGCTCTTTGTATCTACATTTATTGTTGGGCAAGAACTGAGTGGAGTAATCTTTGAAAAAGACACCCAAACACCTTTAATAGGTGCTCATATTTACATTATAAACTCTTTACAGGGCACTGTTTCTGATGTTGATGGTAAGTTTTTATTATCACCACCTAGCACCTATGGCGAGTTGCTTATAACTTATGTGGGCTATAAAGACAATAAAATTGAGTTTACGCCTGAGTCGAAAAATTTACGAATAAGTTTAACACCTTTAACCAATCAATTGGAAGAAATTTCTGTAAAATCTACAGAAGATAAAAAGTGGAAGCGGCTTTATAAAAAATTTGAAGCCTCTTTTTTAGGTGCTACTGATAATGCAAAACATTGCGCCATTACCAACCCTTGGGTAGTAGATGTTTACAAAGGAGAAAATGGTGAAATTATAGCTAAATCTATAAAGCCCATTGAAATCATAAATAATGCACTAGGCTATAAGTTAACGTTTCATCTAACAGATTTTACCCTTAAAGGGGACCGATTGCATTACCAAGGGTTTGTGTATTTTGATGAATTGGAAACCAATGTTCAGTCAAATATTAATAGAAGGAATACTTTTTTGGGTTCTAAACGACATTTTTTGCTAGCGCTAGGCAAACGAGAATTAGAAAGTGAAGGCTTTGAGGTGTACGAAGCTGAATTTAGCCCTGAAATTGGGTTTTCTGCTACC
The DNA here is from genome assembly GCA_964596935.1 of uncultured Roseivirgaceae bacterium. Taxonomy (GTDB): domain Bacteria; phylum Bacteroidota; class Bacteroidia; order Cytophagales; family Cyclobacteriaceae; genus JAKISE01. Next base: position 5,967 of record CAZQWZ010000074.1, on the reverse strand, counting down.
ATCCGAAGAAAGGAGCCAAAACTCTTGAAAGGGCCTAATGAGTTATTAATACCTGATTATCTAAAAATTGTATATACAAATTCATCTCCACAAAGAGCATATCTTGCAAATAATCAAGGGCAATCTTCCTTTGCATTTCAAGGGCCTAAGGCAGATCTGGTTCCAAAAGGCAATTTTCAAATGTCAACACAAAGCACCAATAACCAAGTATCGTATTTATATAGCAGAAACTCTCGGTTGCTTTTTACTAAAAATGGGTTTATCATTAATACTAAATATATAATTGAGTATGGGTATTGGTCGTGGCTAGGGGTGGCAGAAATGCTGCCTTATGAGTATGAATACACTGTTAAAACAGACTAATTTCATGTTATTAATAATTAGATGTTATTTTTGGCGTTTATAATTGGCACATAATTTTAGATTCCTTTAATGAGAGCACCTCATATTGTATTTTTTATTTTAGCTTCTTTGGGAGCATATGGGCAATCAGGCAAAATATCATTACCAGAAATTGAAACCTATGAGTACGATACAAACTATATAGAAAGCTTTAATTCTAAATTAGCATTACGATTTGTGATTCCTAAACGGGTAGAACAGTTTAGTATTAGAGATACAAAAACAGGCCAAAAATATGTTTATAATGCTAATGAGCATTATGGAATTGGTGTTGGATTTACTTATAAAATGTTAGCGGTTGATATGACGCTTAACCCCGATTTTACCCAACGAGATGAAGCTATTTTTGGTGCTACAAATGAGTTTAATTTAAAAGGAAGTGTTTATTTAAAAAGAACTCTTATTGATGGTTATTTAAGGTATTATAAAGGGTACTTTGTTTCAAACCCCAGAGATAATTTACCAAACTGGCAACCCGGAATGCCTTACCCACAAAGGGCGGATATACAAACTATTGGTTGGGGTTTTAATTATACCATCCCTTTTAATTGGGAAAAGTACACGCCCAAAGTAACCTTTGTGTTAGATGGGAAAATGAAGAAAAGTGCGGGATCGTTTATGGCAATTTCTTCGCTTTATTTTTATCATTTAAAAGCAGATTCTAGTATTGTTGATGATTCTTTTAAACCCGAGGCTCAAATTTACAAGGCTAATATTGCCTTATTAGGCCAACTTTTTGGGTATTCATACACCTTGGTTTATAAAGATTTTTATGCCTCCATGGGGCTTTACCCAGGAGTAACTTTTCCGTTAGGAAAAGTGTATAGTGAAGCTGGAGAAGAAAACCCCACGTTTACCGCTAATTTCAAATTAATGGCAAGGGGTGGTATTGGGTATAATGTTGAGAAATGGTATGCAGGAGTTTACTTCATCTTAGATAATAACCACACAGCCTTGCCCGCAGATTTAATTTTAGGGAATACACTAGCAGAATTTAGAATGTTTGTTGCCTATAGAATTACCGCACCCAAAGTGGTAGATAAAGTAATGGATAAATTATAAGGTTCTACCACGCATTTAATGGAAGATAATAAATAGAGTCCGAAGTATCTGAATACCGAAGTAAAAAAAATAAAACCAAAACAGCATTAAAAAACATGGACAAATGGGTATGTGAAAAGTTGTTTCTTCCGACTCCTGACTTCAATCTTCCGTCACTTACAACATGGTTTCCATTAAAATAACAGTAGAACCAATTATAATACTTCATTCGCCAAATTGGCAAGCTCGGATCTTTCACCTTTTTCTAAGGTAATATGTGCGTATAGCGGATGACTATCTACACGGTCTATGAGGTATGATAGTCCATTGCTTTGCGAATCTAAATAAGGCGTATCAATTTGGTTTACATCGCCTGTTAAAATTATTTTGCAATTTTCGCCAGCCCTTGTAATGATAGTTTTTACTTCGTGAGGTGTAAGGTTTTGGGCTTCATCAACAATAAAAATTATGTTTGAAAAACTTCTACCCCTGATAAACGCCAAAGGCGTAATAACCAGTTTTTCCTGATTTACCATATCGGTAATTTTGCTATACTCCTTATCGGTTTCGTTCCATTGGTTTTGTATAAATTTTAAATTATCCCATAAAGGTTCCATATAAGGGTTTAACTTCGATTTAAAATCGCCAGGTAAATAACCAATGTCTTTATTGCTTAAAGGCACAATTGGGCGCGCTAAATAAATTTGTTTGTATTCTTTTTTTTGCTCCATGGCAGCAGCCAAAGCAATTAAGGTTTTACCCGTGCCCGCAACGCCACTTATAGTAATTAATTTTATATCTGAGTTTAGGATAGCACTTATGGCAAAAGCTTGCTCTGCATTTCGAGGTTTTACACCATAAACGGTTCGTTTATCAACTCGTTCTATCAAATTTTTGATTGGGTTTTTATAAGCTAATACTGATTTTTTCCCATTCTTAAGAATCAGAAATTCATTGTCTTTTATTTTAGTTTTAGGAAGCACCAATTCTTGCTCAACACCCTGAGTTTCATAAATTTGGTTTATAATTTCAGTATCTACTTTTTGGTGCGTGCTTTTGCCTGTATAAAGTGAGCTAACATTTTGAATTTTGCCAGTAGTATAATCTTCAGCAGTAAGGTTAAGCGATTTAGCTTTCAGCCTTAAGTTGATGTCTTTAGTAACAAGAATTATTTTTTTGCCTTTCTCTTGTTCCTGCAATTGCAAGGCAGCATTTAAAATACGATGATCTGGTTTGTCTGCTCCAAAAATTTCGGAGGCATTTACTTTGCTTTCAGATGACATTAGTACTTTAAACGAACCCTTTTTAGCAGAGCCGTTTAATGGAATCCAATCTTGTAGGCTATAGTTTTTAGAAAGTTTATCTATTAAACGAGTAAACTCACGTGCTTCGAAATTACGTGTGTCATTCCCTTTTTTAAAGTTGTCTAACTCTTCTAAAACGGTAATTGGAATGCCTACATCATGCTCATCAAAATTTAAAATGGAGTTGTGTTCGTAAATAATAACACTTGTATCCAATACAAATATTTTCTTCTCTTTTTTCTTTACGGCCATTCTTTAAAATTTAGATTAATGTGTAGAAACCCTACTAACTGCCTGTTAGTAAATCTACTTAATTCACTTTTAAAACCCTTCAAATAAATATCCTTTATCTTTTGTATTATTGAATTAGATTATGAAAAAAGCTTTTATTACCTCTCTCTTCTTATTTATTATTACCTCAATAATTGCCCAACCACTGCTTAGTGTAAAAGGGAAAGTACTTCAACTATCAGATTCGTTACCTGTTTTTAATGCCCATATTTATTTTGAAGGCAAGGGAATTGGAACCACTAGTAATGAAGATGGGGATTTTGCATTTCACTTTCTTGAAAAATTGAAAAGTAATCGAATTAGCATTTCCTCCATTGGGTATGAAACAAAGCAAATTTCTGTTCTTCTAAGCAACTCAAACTCCATAGTTGTTTACCTAAAAGAAGATAAACTATTGTTAGAAAACGTTACCGTTGTGGCCATTGACCCAGAGCAAATATTAATGAATGTGGCGGCCAACATTAAGCAAAATTACCCCCAAGAAAAGTTTAGCAAAGAGATATATTATAAAGAGGCTTTTAAAGTAAATGGTAAGCCTATACGCTACCTCGAAATTGTGGCTGATTACATTGGAAGTGGCTTTAGTAACAAAAAACAAAATCCGTATAAAAATGATTTATTTATAAAAGAGAAACGACCTGGTTTTAACAACGACACTACTTTTGAAGGGAGTAATGGCATTGGCGTACTTCATTGGCTAAATGGGCCTAAACGGTATTTAAAAAAGAGTAATTTTAAGAATTATAATATTGAGTTAGTTGGTTATTCTATGTATCGTAACCACGAAGTATTTAAGCTCTTAATTACATCAAAAGCGAAAAATAAAACGATTACTACTATTTATATAACTACAGATACGTATGCATTAGTATCCATAAACCAATGGTACGAGAATAACGACAGAACAATACCTAAACAATTGTTTTACTTTACAAAATGGGAAGAATATGTAGATTTTGTACAATTAGAAGATGGCTTGTGGTATATAAATACAATAAATGATTTTAGAGAGAGTTTAAATGTGGAAGGAAATATTACAGAAATAAAAAGATTGGTTCGTTTAACCAACGTTTATGGCGAAGTAAACACCAATGAAAAAAACAGAATTACACGCGATACTGATTTATACCGTTATCCAATTCCTTATAACCCTATTTTTTGGGATACCTATAATGCTCCACTAGAAACCGAAGACGAGAAATATGTTAAAAAAGAGTTAAACAAAAAGTGATTCTTATTTTTTCGAATGAAGTAGGTTTCTTACCCAAACACCCATTCTATCAAACTAAAAGCAGCACCCAGCAGTACAATAACAGAGAGTATATTTAGCCAAATACCAACTTTAACCATTTGAGTTATTTTTATATGGCCACTTGAAAAAACAATGGCATTAGGTGGTGTAGAAATGGGCATCATAAATGCACAACTTGCCGCCATGGCAACCGGAATTGAAAGCAATAGCGGGTTAATATTGCCCCCTGTGGCAATTGCCATAACTATGGGTATAAAGATGGTGGCCAAAGCTACGTTACTCATAAGCTCTGTCATAAACAGCATGGTGGTGATAAGAATTAAAAATATAAGCAGCACAGAAAGTTGATTTTGAGCGATAACATCTGCAATTATGTTTACTAAGCCAGCATGTTCCATGGCTTTTGCCAGTGTCATCCCTCCACCAAAAAGCAGCAAAATACCCCAAGGTAATCGTTGGGTTGCTTTCCAATGAAGTATATAATTTTTACCTTTTAAATCTAAAGGAATTATAAACATAAATGTGCCACCAATCATGGCAGTAACGGTATCGTTAAGCAGCGGAAACCCGATTATGTTATTTAAAGGAGCTTTAAAAATCCACATAAGAGCCGTTAGCCCAAAAACAACTGCAACGATTTTTTCTTCTGTTTTCCACTTACCAAGTGCTTCAAATTCTCTATTAATTAATGCTTCGGCATTGCTCATTTTACCTAACTTATTTTTATGAATTACTTGGGTAAGTATTAAGTAGGTTATCAAAAGCAGTACCATACTTATGGGCACTCCCACCATCATCCATTCAGCAAAACCAATTTCGATTTGAAGCAATTCTTCGGCATAACCCACAAACACCACATTTGGCGGAGTGCCTATAATCGTTGCCAATCCGCCAATATTTGCTGAATAGGCAATGCCTAACATTAATGCTATGGAAAAATGGCCAAACCCTTTGGAGTCTAATGAATCGTGCTTTATTAAGTTAATAACTGATATGGCTATTGGGAGCATCATTATGGTGGTGGCCGTATTACTAATCCACATACTTAAAAAAGCAGTTGCTAGCATAAATCCCAAAATAATACCGTTGGCACTTGTGCCTGTAATTTTTATTAAGCCTAATGCAATACGTTTGTGGAGGCCGTGCTCCTCTAGCCCTAGCGCAAGAAGAAAGCCTCCCATAAAAAGAAATATAATAGGGCTAGCATAAGGTGCTGTTGCTTCTTTTAGTGTAAAAACATCTAGTGCTGGAAATAAAATTATTGGCAATAATGCCGTTACCGCCATGGGGGCAGCTTCGGTTATCCACCAAGTTACCATCCAAATGGCAGATCCTAAAACACGCCATGCAATGGGGTTTAAATATTCTGAAGATTGCATGGATAGTGCCAACCCGAATAGGATAGGGCCTAAAAACAGCCCAATAAGTTTGATAGATATTTTCATTTGATACAACTAAAATAGTAAGTCATTCTGAATTTATTTCAGAATCTGTCAAAAGCTAGTGTAAGATTCTGAAACGAGTTCAGAATGACAAGCAAGAATAACTAAAAATCGATAGCGCCATTAATCCATTCACCATCTAAATCAGCATTATAGGTTTTGTAAAAATCTAAGGCAGGCGTATTCCAATCAAGTATTTGCCAAGTCATCCCAGAATACCCTTGGGCTTTACCTT
>CAZQWZ010000073.1:0-11532 GCA_964596935.1 uncultured Roseivirgaceae bacterium | reverse complement strand
AACAAAATAATAGGAGTTATATTTTTTTATTAATAGGCAAAATACCTAGTTTTAGGGATTGAAAAGTTAATTTATGTTAAAACTAAACAAAAAAGCATGAGAAAAGTTTTACTACTCGGGTTGAGTTTGATTATGGCAGCGACCATGTCATTTGCTCAAGACCGTACAGTATCTGGACAAATTACATCCTCAGAAGATGGATCTACTTTGCCTGGAGTAAATGTAGTGGTTAAAGGAACCACACAAGGAGGAGTTACCGATATAGATGGTAACTATAAGATAACCGTACCCGAAGATGGTGGTACATTGGTGTTCTCATTTATTGGATTAGAAACCCAAGAAGTAGAGATTGGTTCTCGCAGTATTATAGATATGCAAATGGCGAGCGATATAAAGCAACTAGGCGAGGTGGTTATAACGGGGTATAGGTCATATACCAAAGAGAAATCAAATATTTCGGTGGTTACCGTTAATTCAGAAGCAATAGAACTGAGACCTAACGCTAGTGTTATTCAAACACTATCGGGGCAAGTTGCAGGCTTAAATATAACAACATCTTCTGGTCAGCCAGGAGGAAACGCAGTAGTGAATATTCGTGGTGTAGGGTCGATAAATGGCGAAACAGAACCACTATTTATTATTGATGGGACACCAGTTGACGGAGATAACTTTAGAAGTTTAAACCCAAACGAAATTGCTTCAATATCTGTACTTAAAGATGCAGGAGCAACTGCTATTTATGGTAATCGTGGAGCTAATGGGGTAATTGTAATTGAAACTAAAAATGGGTCTTACAATTCCCCTTTGGAAATTACATACTCGTATTTAAGGAGTTCTAGTACGCTGCAAAAAAACAATTATAATTTAATGAATTCTCAAGAGCAACTACGTTTAGAAAGAGAGATGGGTGTTGGCAGAGGGGATACATTATCAGATGCAGAAATCGATGCGTTTGCAACTACTGATTGGGCAGAGCATTTCTTTAATCAAGGAGTAGCAAATAGCCATAATATACAGTTAAGTAAGGGTGGGGAAAACACCTCAGCTTACTTCTCTTTTGGTTACTGGGATCAAGAAGGAATACTTCAAAGCAGTAGCTTAAAGAGGTATAATGTACGAAGCAATGTTACTGGTAAAAGTGATGACAATAAATTTAATTTTGCATTAAACTTATCCATAAACTATTCTGATAGTGAAGAACCTAATAGTATTGGGTCTGGAGCTATTAATCGAAATTATGTGTTAGGAGCTTATCAATCAGTACCATATATAAGCCCAGATGATTATACAAATGGAGCAGACTTAACTTCTCCCTTGTTATTTGCGAATACACCATTATTCTTAATGGATAGGCTGGAAACTTATACAAGAACAGAAAACGAATTAAAGCTTTTGGGTACGTTGAGATTAAGTTATGAAATTATTGACGGATTGACGATATCATCTAGAACAAGTGCTGATTTACAGAATGTAAACTTGATTCGTGCCGAAGGTCCAACATCTTTTAATGCAATTCTTTTTGCTGAAACCGGAAATAATACACCAGGCTTCCAAGATCAACAATTTACAAGACAATTTGCCTTAAATCAAGTAACAAGTATTACTTATGACAGGTCATTTGGGGAGCATAATTTTAATTTAGGGTTATATACAGAGTACTTTAAGGCCGACTTATATACATTTGGGTTTCGCCAAAGAGGGTTAAATGCTAAAACATTTTTTCCAGGAGATGGGTCTGGCTTTGTTGCAGATAATTCGGCAAACGACTTTTTCAAAGACGATGCAAATGCTAATATACTGTCATCAGGATTGTTCTCTTATTTTGGACAGCTAGATTATGACTATGCTTCTAGGTTTGGGTTAACTGGCACAATTAGAAGAGATGCTTCTTCTAGGTTTGCTCAAACTAACAGATGGGGAACATTTTTTGCAGTTGCAGGAAGATGGAATATACATAATGAAGCATTTGCCTCTGGGTTACCTTTTAATGCCTTAAAACTAAGAGCTTCGTATGGCACCAATGGTAATCAAAACATACAAGGCGGAGGATACTTTACAGCCTTGGATTTATATAGACCCTTGTATAGGTTTGCTGGTGGTTACGGTGGTGCAAACTCATTGCGTTTAGACCAAATTCCAATTAATACCCTAAAATGGGAAACCATTGGTCAGGTTAATATTGGGTTAGATGCAGAACTATTTGACGGAAGACTTAGGTCCACGATTGAGGTATATAGCAAGGTAACAAAAGACTTATTTTTGGAACTTCCTGTTTCTTCTATAACTGGCGAAACCGTGGTAAATGGAAACTTTGGGGAACTGAAAAATTCGGGAGTTGATTTTCTTGTGGCGTATGATGTAATTAGGAGTAATGATCTTACAATTACCGTGGATGTGCTTGGTAATTATAATAAACAAGAAATATTAGAATTGCCTGGTGGAGTAGATCAAATTAATGGTATTGGAAGAGTTGGAGGAAAGCTTCTTGAATATTTCGATTATCGATATGCAGGCGTAAATCCTAGTAATGGGAATATGTTATTTTTAACAGCTTCTGGTGAAGTTACAGAAGACCCTAATATTGATACAGATCGTGTTTGGTTAGACAAAAATATCTACCCAGACATTCAAGGAAGCTTTGGGTTAAGTGCTGATTATAAAGGCTTTTATGTGTCGGCAAGGTTTAACTATACAATGGGTGTAGATCGTTACGATTTCGATTTGGCAGGTTTTCAAGACCCAACAGCTGTTGGGCAATTTAGAAACACCAGAGATATTCTGAGGGCTTGGACACCAACGAATAGAGAAACTGATATACCTGCCCTACGTGCTAGTAATATTAATTTAGATGGTACACGTTTCCTAAGATCTTCTGATTATATAAGACTAAGGTTCTTAAACGTTGGCTATAATATACCTAAAAAATATATGGAAGCTATTAAATTGCGTTCAGGAAGAGTTTTTGCAACAGCAGAAAACTTAGTAACATTTACTCGATGGAGGGGATTTGATGCTGAGTCAATTAATAGTACAGCAAATAGGTATCCAACGCCAAGAACAATTTCAGTAGGTTTTGAGTTAGGGTTTTAATTTTAAAATATAAAATAGATGAAAAAATATTTAATAATAGCTACCCTAGGAATAATAGTTATTTTTAGTGGTTGCAAAAATGCAATTGATATTGAACAGCCTGGTAGGCTAGGAGAAGACGTTGCATTTGAGACAGTTGCGGATATACAGAGTGGAGTTTTGGGAGTTTATCGTTTTTTTGATAACAGTCCGGCAATACAATTTAATTCTGTTTTTACTGATGCAGTAAAAATAGGAAATGATAGTGGAGGCCAAGGATTAGGAAATGGAGAATACGGGTTTGTTTTAAACCCCGAAAGTGGTATTTCTTTTGCAATATGGGTAAGGTATTATGAAGCCCTTAATTTAGCAACAAGAGTAATAATAGCAGCAGATGGAATTACTATTGAAGAGGGAGAACAAGATGATATTGATAATGCGTTAGGCGAGCTGTATGCTTTGCGAGCATGGGGTCATTTTGAGCTCATTACGTATTATTCACCAGATATTGCGGACGATGCTGCATTCGGTGCAATTCTATTAGACTTTGTCCCTGGCCTTGATGATCTTTTACCGCGAAACACTAACGGTGAAATTTTTGCTTTGATTGATGCTGATATAGCCCAGGCAAAAACATTATTACAAGACCAAGCTAATACTACTTTTATAAGCTTAGATTTTGTAAAAGCACTGGAAGCAAGAATGGCTGCGTATAGAGAAAACTATACCCTAGCAGACGTGTTGGCTGGTGAGTTATTGGCTGATTACCCTTTGGCTGATCCAACCCAATACGTAAATATGTTTTTGGATACGGATAATACAGAAATAATATTTAAGCTAGAAAGAACCATTGGCGATGCCTTTGATAGGCAAGGGGCTACAGGAAATGGTAATGCAGGTGGCTGGGCTGGTGCAAATTATGCGTTTGTTAATGGCACCATAGATGGGTCTCCTTATTATGAAATGAGCAATAGCTTATTTAATATGTTAAATCCTGCAGATGTTAGGTTTGATGTAAACGTAAATATCACATCAGATATAGCTAATAATATATTGGTTATTGGCAAATACCCTGGGTCTGAAGGGCAACCTCTAATGAATGATTTAAAGATTTTTAGATCGTCAGAAATGTTGTTTATTAGAGCGGAGGCAGCTGCAGAAGCAGGAAATTTGCTTGGAGCTGCTGGGTTTATCGGTCAATTAATAGATGCAAGGTTTGGTGTGGTTGGTGCTCTACCAGTATATGCTAATCAACAAGACGCATTCGCTGATATTCTTAATGAAAGAAGGATGGAGCTTGCCTATGAGGGTCACCGTTGGGTTGATTTAAAAAGGCTCGGCCAAAAAGCTGGAATTTCAGGAATTGTGAGAGAACCACAAGATTGCGCAATTAATGGTGCTTGTACTTTAGCTATTACCGATCATAGACTTGCATCCTTGCCTATTCCTATTGAGGAGTTGGATGCAAATGCTAATATTCAACAAAACCCTGGATACTAACTAGTATTAGGAATGTAAACTAAAAAAATCATGAAATATATATATAAAATTTTAGGGGTGTTAACCCTAGCAGTTTTGTCATTTAGTTGTGAGGAGGAGCCGCTAATAATATTTAATGGTGAAGCGGTAAGCCATTTTCCAGTTGTAAGTGGTGGACTAGCTGCAATCACGGATGAAGACACGTATGAGTTAGAAATAGGAACTACAACAAGCGCTACAGCAACAGTGCAATTGGTAATTTCTGATAATTCAACAGCTATTGAAGGTGTTCACTTTCAAGAATTTACCAAAACTGCAACTATTGCAGATGGACAATTTGTAACTTCAATAAGCATAGTTCCTTTGGTTGATAACCTACAACCTGGCCAGCCCGTTTTATTAGTGATTAATATTGCAGGTGGTGCTGAAGATGTAGAAGGAGAAGATTATGAAGGATTGTCCAAATCATTTGTTCTTACACTTGAGAGAAATTGTCCTTCAACTATACAAGAAGGAACCTATTGGGAAACCGCAACAGGTACTGGAGGTGCAGCTCGGGCTGTAACCTTAACGGCAATGGGAGATGGAAGATATGAATTATCGCAAATGAACTTTGACTATTACAATCCTGGATATGATGATATTCCTGGAGAATTTGTAGATGTTTGTGATGTACTAACATTGCAAGGTGTAGCAACTTCGGTATTTGGAATAGCTTGGGTAGGAACGGGGACTTATGACCCGGTCGCAATTACATTGTCATTTACAGTTTCTGATGCAACCTATAATCCAGATTTTATTGTAAATATGGTGTTCGAATATCAACCTTAAGCAAATTAAGGTCTATTATAAAAGTGGGTAAGCTAAAACTTGCCCACTTTTATAACTTATGTAATAATCTTATTTTTTAGCACTAGGGTTTTAAATTAAGGGATCTCATCGATTTAGCAGTTTTCATTTGGCTTCTTTTTTCCTACAAATTGCGATTAGCAAAGCATGAAAAATGTGATTGTATAAATATTTTTCGATTAGGGGGTTTAGGTTATATAGTATTGGTTTTTTTCCAGTTTCAAATAGTATTATGTTTAAAGTTATTTCATTAGTAATGTGTTTTTTTCTAACTAGCACATGTTTTTCTCAAATAACAACCGTAGGGTTAATAAGTTTCGATAATAGGGTTTCTGATGGTTATACATTACTATCAACACATCACTCAACCACAACCTACCTTATAGACAATTGTGGGTTTGTAGTTCACTCATGGGAAAGTGATTACTATCCTGGCGTTACTGTTAAACTTCTTTCAAACGGAGATTTATTAAGAGCCACAAAATATAATTCAGAATTTTTTATACATGGTGGTGCAGGGGGGCGAATTGAGCTGTTGAATTGGGACGGCTCCATTAAATGGGAATTTAATTATGCATCCTCTGAATACCGTCATCACCATGACGTACACGAAATGGACAATGGTAATTTTTTAATTTTGGCGTGGGATAAACATACTAGGTCTGATGCGATCTTGGCAGGAAGAGATCCTGCCCTTATTGGAACTGATGATGATGATATTTGGGGAGAACATATTATCGAGGTAAAACCACTGGATAATAATGGGTTTGAGATAGTTTGGGAGTGGTACGTTTGGGATCATCTTGTACAAGAGTATGACAATACTAAAAACAATTATGGGTCGGTAGCAGATAGTCCTGAACTCATTGATTTAAATTTAATTTCCAGCGAAATAGATGGGCCAGACATAGTTCATGCCAATGGGTTTAGTTATAGCGAAACACTCGATCAGATTATAATTAGTTCTCGTAACTATAATGAATTTTGGATTATCGACCACTCCACATCTACAGAAGAGGCCAAAGGTCATATTGGAGGTGCCCATGAAAAAGGGGGGGATTTAATTTACAGGTATGGTAACCCTCAAGCATATAGCCAAGGAACAATAGAGGACAAGAAATTATTCGGGCAGCATAATGTTCGATGGACAGGTAGCGACACGAAAGTGATGCTTTTTAATAATGGCTATGAGAGAGAAGGAGAGGTGTACTCTTCAGTTGATTTTCTTGAACTGCCAATGGTAGATGATAAGTATGTGGTAGATGATGAGGGCACTTATGGCCCAAATGATTTTGATAGAACGTACAAATCAACTGATATACAAGGTTTTGAATTTTCTGGCTTTATTTCAGGTGCTGTGGAGCTTGAGAATAACAACATATTGATATGTTCAGGTGCCGTTGGCACATTGGTTGAAATTACACCTGATGGCGAGCCTGTTTGGAATTATATAAATCCGATAACTTCTAATGGAATTGTTGAGCAAGGGTATAGTTTTATTGATAATCAAAGCACCAGAAACTTGGTTTTTAGAGCTTATAAATACCCGATGGACTATGGTGCTTTCTCAAATATAAACTTAACCCCGATTGATCGAATTGAACTGGGAGCATTTGAGAGCTACCCTTGTATAGATGTTGTTGCAAGTATTGAGACTAATCTATTACCATCTTTAAGTGTTTTCCCAAACCCTGTTTCAACCCAACTAAATATTTTAGCAGAAAACAACCTGATAGCTTCAGAAGTAGTAATTGTTGATAGATTAGGAAAAAAAATGAATCTAGGTAATATAGAACTGTTTAACAATATTTTGACTATTGATGTAGGGCATTTTATAGAAGGGGTTTATGTTGTTACATTATTTGTAAATGGTAAAATCGTGTCGTATAAATTTATGGTAATTTAATCAGTGCAATTACAGAGTGGCTTTTCCATATATTTGTACAGTTACAATTTATCCAAGTGGACCGACCATATTTGAATGAAATGAACAATATATTGAAATTTAAGTTCCTATTTTTTATTACCTTATTTGCTGTAGTTAATACTGTAGTAGCACAAGAGCTTGATGTAAAAAGATTAGCTCAGATTGCTGAGGAGCAGTCAGTGATTGCTGCTAACCGAAAAATTGAAGTATCTGCGTATTTAAAGAAATTTGGTGAGGACAGAAGAGTTCTTAATTTGGGCGAAGGAAGAAAAGTCATCCTAAAAAATGTAGTGAATGGGGTTCCTCAATATATATCTACTTTTAACCTACAAGCTAGAAACACAACAGGTGTTGAAAGGATTCAAAGCTCTACTGGATTAAACCTTAACCTAAAAGGGAATAATATTACAGTTGGTGTATGGGATGGGGGTCTTATTTTGGATAATCACATTGAGTTGATGGGTAGGGTTGTAAATAAAAATGTTGCTGATATTAGTAATCATGCAACCCATGTGGCAGGCACCATAATAGCTGCAGGTCTTAATGAAAGTGCGATGGGGATGGCTCCTGAAGCTAATGTATTAGGGTATTACGCATTTGGTGATGACCTTGGCCCAATGGCACTTGAGGCCGCCAATGGGCTTGTTTTATCCAACCATTCTTATGGGTTGGTTTTAGGATGGAGGTTTGATGCTGGCAACCAGAGCTGGATATGGTTTGGGGGTAGTGGAGATACAGATGAGAGGTTTGGGCACTACTCTAATAATAGTAGGGCCATTGATGATATTGCGTATAATGCGCCTTACTACACCATTGTATGGTCTGCTGGTAATGATAGAAATGATGTGGGTGATGGTACTAAACCTGCAGATGGGCCACATAATACGTTGGGACCATCAGCCGTATCAAAAAATGTTATTACCGTTGGGGCAATCACAGGATTTAATGAGTATATTGATGAGACCTCAATAGTTATGAGTAGCTTTAGTTCTTGGGGTCCGACCAATGATGGAAGAATAAAACCAGATATTGTAGCAGATGGTGTTGATCTTTTTTCAACCGCTAGTGCTAATACCAGTGCTTATACTACTATAAGCGGAACCTCGATGTCAGCTCCTAGTGTAACAGGCTCTTTAGCTGTTCTTCAGCAATATTACCGTGAGCAAAATGATACATTTCTGACTGCGGCCATGTTGAAATCTATAGTTATCCATTCGGCAAGAGAAGCAGGAAATTCAGCAGGCCCAGATATGGTGTATGGTTGGGGTGTATTAAATACCTTTGATGCACTTGAAATACTACAGAATATAAATGGAGTAGATACCTTACTTATCGATTCAGTGTTGAATGATCAACAAACTATAGAATATGAACTGTTTTCAGATGGTGTTTTACCTATAACAGCTACCTTAGTTTGGACGGATGTTCCTGGGACCCCAGGAGCCCTTGGAGATAACAACTTACTTCTTATAAATGACCTTGATATAAAGCTAATTGATGATGAAGGAATGGAAGTAAGACCTTGGGTAATGGAGCCAGCAAATCCTCTAATTGCTCAAAGAGGTGATAATTTTCGCGATAATATAGAACGGATAAATTTTTATCAGCCAGAACCTAGAAGGTATCGTTTACGAATTTCTCATAAAGGAACATTGGTAAATTCGAAACAAGCGTTTGCTCTCACGATTACGGGAGGTGCGATTAACCCAAGTCCATTTAATGAGAATTATTGGATTGCTTCGTCTGGAAATTTTGGACTTTCAGCAAACTGGTCACAAGAATCAGGAGGTATACCAAGTGGAGTGGTTTCTCTGGCGTCAAGTGCAGTAATTTTCGATAATAACTCTGCCTTCGCAAATGGCGATGTTATTGAGTTGAACGGAAATTTGTCGGTAGAAAATTTTATCTGGCTTAGCAGTAAGCAAGTTACGCTTGATTTAATGGGGTACACATTAACAATCACAGGGCAGCTTAAAATTTCTGAAGCCAACCTTACTATTAGAAATGGAGCACTAAACTATCTTTCTGATAAAAGTGAGGATGTTTCTTTAAATTTTGATGGGACAGATAATTGCACCTTATTGATAAACATAAATGCTAACTTATCTATTTCTAGCAATATAAAGATGTACAAAATTTTGCATCAAAATGGAGAATTAAATATTACTAATAGAAATATTCAGCTTTCGAAATTTATAATTGAGGAAACTGCGAAATTATCATTGGAAGAAAACACTTTGCTAATTTCCGATAGTTTATGGGTTAAAACGAATGACCTTCAGGCATCTTCCAATGTTTGGAGTTTTGGTGGTACATCATTCAATTCATTATTTCCTATTGTTCTTAATGACGAACTACAGATAGATGGATCATCTGTTATTGTCGGAAAAATAAGTGTCCAAAAATTAATTATTAATGGTTCTTCACTTTCAGTTTATAATCACTTGTTGGTCGATTCCTTATTAATTAACGAGGGAAGCAATGTTGAAATTTTTGAAGGAGATACAATCGAGATAAACAATTATATTGATATTCTTTCATCTGTATCGAATAATACAATAATACGTGGAAGCACTCCAACCCAAAAGGCACAGGTTATAATAGGGTTTCGAAAATTATTATGTTTTGATGATTTAGACATGTCAAATTTAGAAGTATTAAGCGAATCAATTTTCAATGTAGGCCTTGGTAGTTCCCTTATAAACACCTTAAATTTTGAGCAGAAAGATTGTGATGATATTCTTTTTGCCGACTTCTACTTATCAAGTAATTGCTCAAATAGTGTATTAAGTGCGATTGACTTATCTCAAGGCAATATAGATGATTATAATTGGAGCTTTGTAGGCGGAAACACATTGCAAAATGATGACAGCAGTAGCCCAGAGTTTTATTACCTTGACGAAGGCTCATATAGCATTTTATTAGAAGTGAGCAATGGAACCTTGAGTCATTCTTATGAAATAGATGTTGAAATTGAAACCAACCCTTTGGAGAATGTCGAAATCGCAAAAAATTCAACTGGTTTAGTAAGTACTAGAGAGGGAGAATCCTATCAGTGGTATTTGAATTCTTCTAAACTTGTTGGCGAAGTAGATAGAACATTAGTTCCAGTATCATCTGGTAGGTATCGAGTGGTGTATTATGTAAATGAAAGTGGTTGTTTGAACAGGATTTCGAATGGTTTCGAGGAACTTGTTACAGATCTTGCTAAGATACCTGACAGTGCTAGTTTAGTAGTATTCCCTAATCCATTTGAAAGCAAATTTAATGTAAGCGGGTTGGAGGAAAAGGATGTTATTTTAATTTACAACATGATGGGTAACCTTATGGTTAGCACCACCGTTATGACTAGTAATAGTATTGAAGTGGATTTAAGTGGGTATGCTCCAGGTATTTATTTAGTAAAAATTAATAGAAATAAAAGGGTGCTTCAACGTACAATATTAAAATTGAAATAATTTATGAAAATAAAGAGATTGATGAAACTTCTATTGATGTTGGTGTTTTTATGTACAGCAGACAGGGTTAGTTCGCAAGCAATAAATATGGCCTTTGGTGATTTTGTTCAATATGAAATGGGCGCACAAAGAGGAGACAAAAACGCATTATCTTTAGAGTATAAAGGTATTTCTGGTAGCCCATACTATAATAATAAATTCCTCAGTTCTAATTTATATTTTGAGAATGGGAAGGTAAGAACTAATGTTTATGTAAGACTCAATTTGTATAATAATAGTTTGCAGTTTGAGCAAGGGCGTGATTTTTATGTATTGGATCAAATTGAGAACATTGACAAAATAGTTATTTCAAATACTGAATTTATGTTCTTGGGAAAGGAATATTTTGAACACAGGGGGTTTTATGAACTTGTTGAAGATGGGAAAACCAAATTGTTAAAAGGCTTAAAAGTTACTTTTACAGATGGAGAAGAGTCGGCTAATAGTTATGGAAATGATATTGAAGCTGAATTTAAGAGAGAAAAGGAGAAACTATACATACTATTAGATTCAGGAGATTTGCTATACTTTAAAAATAAAAAGCAGTTTTATCTTCAGTTTTCAGAAAACACTAACTTAGTAGCCTATGCTAAGGGTGAAAAACTAAATCCGGCCAAAATAGATGATTTTAAAAAAATCGTATCTTATATGAATTCTTTGAACTAGGCACTTAATCTATGGTCATATTTGTAAGGGACTGGGCTATGCTTG
>CAZQWZ010000072.1:0-11541 GCA_964596935.1 uncultured Roseivirgaceae bacterium | reverse complement strand
CGGAGTTTACAGGTGTAAATAGGCGTAGCCGAGTATTTTTTAGACAAGCGTAACGCAGATAGCTGACTTTATGGACAGACACTAAATAAGTTGTAATTGAATTATGGGTGAGTAATAAGAAGACCTTCAATCGAAATGTCTTCATCTAACTCTTCCCAATGAACGCCATCTCCACCTCCTATTAGTCTCCAATTTTTTAGTTGCTTAGTAGTGGCATCTCTCAATTTTGGAAACCAATCAATTGGAATACCAAGTTCTCGCCCATCTTCTAAGAGCAAAAATAATTTATCGTTTTTAAACCATAAATCAATAGCATTTGGTGTACTAGTTATTAAAGTATTCATCCCATTTGGCAATTAAAAGTCCTTTATTCTCTACCACTAATTTACGTATTCTATTTATATCTGTTGCATTTAAACGCTTTGTCTTCACTAGTTCGCAAGAAACAAGTGAGAATTTTGCAACACCATTGCCATATTCAACATGAATATGTTTTGGTAGGTGTTCGTTGCTATAAAAGAAAAACCTATATCCACCAATTCGTAATACAGTCGGCATATTTCAAAGGTAATACTCTTTTAAGTAAAGGAAAATTTGTCCAAATCAACGTTGCCTCCACTGATAATAATACCAATACGCTTATTTTTAAAAAGGGTTTTACTTTTTAAAACGGCAGCAACAGGCACAGCACTGGAGGGCTCAATTATAATTTTCATTCGTTCCCAAACTAGCTTCATGGCTGCTTTAATTTCCTCCTCTGAAACGGTAATTATATCTTCAACATGCTCTTGAATTATGGTAAAAGTTCGAGAACTAAGTGAAGTGAGCAATCCATCGGCAACGGTGTTAGGGTTGGTTTGAGGGATTAATTTGCCAGTATCAAAAGACTGCTTGGCATCATCAGCTCCTTTAGGTTCCGCTCCATATATTTTAATAGAGTTTCCAAAATAATGAGTTGCTAAGGCTGTTCCACTTAGCAACCCTCCTCCACCAACTGGTACAATAATAATACCGATGCTAGGAACTTCCTCTATTAATTCCATTGCAGCGGTGGCTTGCCCTGCTATTATATGGTCATTATCAAAAGGGTGTATTTCGGTATACCCATTCCTTTTTATTAAATCAGCTACTGTTTTTTCTCTAGCAACCAATGTTGGCTCACAAAAGGTGATTTTGGCACCATAACCAGCCACCGCATCCGACTTAACTTGTGGTGCATTGCTAGGCATAACAATGTGAGCTCTTATACCATGTGTTTGGGCAGCCAAGGCCAATGCTTGGGCATGATTGCCTGATGAATGGGCTATGACTCCTTTGCTCTTTTGATTCTCTGATAATTGAAGCACCGCATTGGTTGCGCCTCGATATTTAAAAGCTCCAACTTTTTGAAAGTTTTCGCATTTAAAAAAGAGTTCTGCACCTGTACGTTTGTTAAAAAAAGCAGAAGTTAACACAGGTGTTTTATGGACGAATGGAGCTATTCGTTGTCTAGCGTTTATAATATCAATTTTAGAAGGTATCATATAATATTGTATACACTTACATTTTGGCAACTAAACCCAATAAAGAGTTCTTGGCGAGGTTAAACTTTTTTTCTTGTGCCTCTGGCTAAATGAGCGGGTTTTAGATTACAGTACCACTCACAGGGTGACTTAGAGTAACCCTGTGAGTTTAATAATTGCTAACCCCTCCACTTAACAACAAAATAGCAAATTAGATTTTTCTATTTAACTCCTAATTTACGACTAGGCTCTCTGCCTGTTCCTCTAATATTAATCAAAGTATCAGAAATTTCTACAATGGCAAAAGCGGTTTCATCCTTAGAGCGAACCATGCCTTGAAAGGTAACATAATGAATGCCTTCTTTTTCTACATAATTACCTGGGTGATGGTGCCCATTAAAATAGGCTTTTACGCAGTTGTGCTTATCTAATAGTTGAACCACTTCCACATCGTTCCAAAGATTGAGTGCCGCAAGAGGTAAAACAGGAAAATGAGCTAGTATAATTACTTTTAGCTGCTTTTTATCAGCCTCTTTTAGTTGGCTCTCTAGCCAATACATTTGTTCCTCTCCTAATGCACCATTCCACGGTTTTGCTTGTAATCTTCCAATCTGTTCATAATAAGCCATTTGCTGATTGGCATATTCAATTTTTTCAGGATTATTTGAACGGTAAGGGCTAATATCGGTGCCATCTAAAATAACAAATAGCCAGTCGTTTTTACAAACGGTGTAATAGGCTTGCTCTAAATTTAATAAAGGCAGAACTGCTTCTTTTAAACTATCTGCCACCGAAAATTCGTGATTGCCCAATACAAAATAATGTGGCATTTTTAATTCTGAAATTATAGGTTTTACCGTTATATAGCTTTCGAAATCACGATCAATAAAATCGCCTAAATGAAACACTAAATCTACTTTATTGACATTGAAATTATCAACCGCCACTTTTAACCTTTCAGGCCCTTTTCTGTAATCGTTATTCCAGTCTTTATTAAAATCACAATCACAGTATTGACAATCGGCAATAATACCAACACTAAAATTTTGGGATTTAACCTTGCCCAATAGAGCTGTTAAGAAAACGATGACAAGTATATATTTATTCATTTTAAACACCTGCTACTCACAAAAAGAACCTTTTGCAATCCATAATTCTTTAAATTCAAAGGCTTTGTTTCCTACACTATACGCTTCACTTGATTTTACCAAATCAATACCTTCTTTACTTTTTAAAACAAGTATTCCCCCATCTCCACTACCAAAATGACCTGCCATAATAAGGGTCTCTTTTTGTTTTAATTGAGATAAAAGGCCGTTAAAGGCATTGGCGTTTTCTGCACTTGCATTGGTTTTATAATTGGCAATTTCATTGCTTGGCGCATACCTTACAAATTGATACATCACCATTTCATATTCAACTCCCACCACACACGAGCCACCTTCGGTAGTTGTAAACGGATACATTTCTATCAGCCATCGATTGGCTTTTACTGCGGGGTCGGTTTGGAGCCATTGGGTAACGGTATCAACCGAAGGTGAATTCATTACAAACAAGCCTCCTCCACCTTCAAACGGACCCGCATTTATCAGTTTTCCTTGGGTTCCTAAATTGGCCATGTTTTCAAAATGGAGTTCCATTAATAAATTAACAGAATCTTCTGAAATCGCTTCTTTGTTTGGGTTCACATTTAAAAAAACAAAAACTCTATCAAAGTCTTGGGCAGAAAGCTCCCCAAAAATTGGTATTGCAATAAGTAGTAATAACTTTTTCATACTTGCTTAATCTATTAACCTATGTCGACCTAAGAATAATTATTAGATACAGGAATCGTCTTTGCGAAAATTTTATTTGAAAATTTATGGCAATCTGTTCCTTTTATAACAGAATGCCGCAAAAACAATTGAAACTTTCATTGCTTTAAAACTAAAAGTGCATTTTTTTACATCAAACTCAGGTTAATAAGTCAACCAGTTTTATCATATCGGCTTCGGTATTATACACATTAGGAGCCACCCGAATGGAGCTACCTCTAATTGATACAAAAATATGATTTTTATCCAACTTTTGTTTCAGTGCTTCCACATCTAAGCCTGCTTTTCTTACTCCAAATAAATGCGATGACCGGTATGCTTCATCTTCCACCCAATATCCTTTTGTTTTTAAAACCTCCAAAGGTTTTTTAATGATGGATTTGCAATAATTTTGAATGTTATTTATTCCCCAAGAATTTAATTGTTTTAAAGCCTCTAAAAACATAGGTGCTAAAATGAAGTTGCTTTGTTCGCCCATAGAATATCGCATGGCTCCAGGTTGGTATTCATCTTGGTAGTTTACCAGGCCTGCAAAATTTTTGCTCCCTTTTCTATTAATCCAATTTTGCTCAATGGGTGTGCCATTATCAAAGGCTGGACCATAATACGCAACACCCATTCCGTAAGGGCCCATAAGCCATTTATAACCCGCACAAATTAATGCATCTGGTTCAATTTCTTGTACATCAAACGGATATGCGCCCACCGATTGCGTGCCATCAATTATTAGTAAAGCACCAACTTCTTTGGTCCTTTTGCGAATTGCTTTCAAATCAAATAAAGTGCCATCCGCCCAATGAACATGTGCCATTGCAACCATTCCTGTTTTTTCAGAGATTGCACCAAGTATTTTTTTATTCCAAATTTGTCCTCTGTTTTCTAACTCTTTAGGTGGGTCAATCGTTTTAAGCGTTGCATTTTGGGTTTCTTCTAATTCTTTCCAAGGATATACATTACTAGGAAACTGTTCTGCAACAATTAAAATTTCCTTATTACGAACATCTACATTGTTGGCCACATTGGCCAACCCATAGGATACCGAAGGAATAATTGCTATTCTCTCAGGATTATTGCCATTAATCAAGGTTGAAAACTCCTTTTTAATATCTGTAACCGTTGTAAAAAAATCGTTCCCAGTAATTTGATAAGGCTTTAGTTTAGCATCAACTTGTTGCTTCCCAATTTTAGCTACCGATTTTAAGGATGGAGACATAAAGGCTCCGTTTAAATAGGTTACTTCTAACCCTAAATCGAAAAGTGGTTTTTGTGATTCTATCATCTTATTTAATTAATAACCTCCAAAATACCCATTCCTGTCAAATTTTGATTTGTGTAATGGATATAATTCACATCTTTTATGACACATTGTCACAAGACTTGCCGATATGCCGTGTTGGAATAAAATTTGCCTTTCGCCCGCTATAAAAATGAACTAGATGAGCGCAATGCTCAAAAGATAAAATAACTATAATGAAAGAAAAAGGAAGCATATCCATCCACACCGAGAACATCTTTCCAATCATAAAGAAGTTTCTCTATTCTGACCACGAAATATTTTTACGTGAGTTGGTTTCTAATGCAGTTGATGCATCACAAAAATTAAAAAGACTATCTGCTCTTGGCGAAGTAAAAACCGAGGTTACTTCTAACCCTAGGGTTGAAATAGCTTTTAATAAAAAGAAAAAAACGATTACCATTACTGATAATGGAATTGGTATGACAGCCGATGAAATTAAAAAGTACATTAACCAAATTGCTTTTTCGGGTGCTGAAGAATTTGTTGAAAAATACAAGGGTAAAGGAGACGAAGAGCAAATAATTGGCATGTTCGGAATGGGTTTTTATTCAGCTTTTATGGTGGCTGATCATGTAGAAATAAACAGTTTATCTTACCAAGAAGGAGCTGAAGCTGCCAAATGGACTTGTGATGGTTCTACTTCATACGAAATATCACCAAGCAAAAAGAAAGACATTGGCACAGAGGTAATTCTACATATGGCTGAAGACTCTGAAGAGTTTTTAGAAGAAAACAGAATTCAAGGCATCCTTGATAAGTACTGTAAATTCTTGCCGGTTGAAATTAAATTTGGCACGAAAGAAGAGCAGGTTGAGGACGGTAAAGACAA
The DNA here is from genome assembly GCA_964596935.1 of uncultured Roseivirgaceae bacterium. Taxonomy (GTDB): domain Bacteria; phylum Bacteroidota; class Bacteroidia; order Cytophagales; family Cyclobacteriaceae; genus JAKISE01. The sequence continues at coordinate 6,099 of CAZQWZ010000072.1, read as the reverse complement.
GGACGATAAGCCAAAATTTAAGTCTGTAAAAAAGGATAATATAATCAATGAGACTAATCCTCTTTGGACCAAATCGCCATCTGATTTAAAAGATGAAGACTATTTAGCTTTTTACAAAAGCTTATATCCATTCTCGGAAGATCCTCTTTTCTGGATTCATTTGAATGTAGATTACCCATTTAACCTAACAGGTGTTCTCTATTTTCCTAAGGTTAAAAAAGACTTTGAAATTCAGAAAAATAAGATTCAGTTATTCTCTAAACAAGTGTTTATTACCGATGAAGTAAAAGACATTGTTCCTGAATTTTTGCAGCTTTTACACGGTGTTTTAGATTCCCCAGATATTCCACTTAACGTAAGTAGAAGTTACTTGCAGGCTGATGGAAATGTGAAGAAAATCAATTCACATATTACTAAAAAAGTAGCAGATAAGCTTGCCAGCTTATTTAAAAATGACCGCGAGGCATACGAATCTAAATGGGATGACATTGGCATATTTGTAAAATATGGTATGCTTAGCGAAGATAAGTTTTATGAAAAAGCGAAGGATTTCGGCCTCTTTAAAAACTTAGAGGGTAAGTTTTTTACTATGGAGGAGTACAAAAACAAGGTAAAAGACAATCAAACGGATAAGGATAAAAACCTTGTTTACTTATATACCAACGATGCTTCTAAGCAACATTCGTTTATACAGTCTGCTACAAAAAAGGGATATGATGTGCTTGAGTTTGATAGCATGATTGATAGCCATTTTATCAACTTTTTAGAGCAAAAATTGGAAGGCACTCAACTTAAAAGAGTAGATGCTGATACGGTTGATAAACTAATTGCTAAAGACGAAGAAATTGCTAGTGTTCTTTCGAAAGAGGAAGAAGAGAAAGTAAAAGCAATCTTTGAGAAAGCGATAAACAATACCAATATGCAAGTGGCCTTGGAATCGCAATCTGTAGATGAAATGCCGGTTGTAATTACCATGAGCGAATTTATGCGCAGAATGAAAGATATGGCTGAAACTGGTGGAGGCGGAGGCTTTAATATGATGGGAGGAATGCCCGATTCATATAATGTTTCGGTTAATGCAAACCACACTGTAATAGGTAAAATACTAGCTGCTAAAAAAGAAGACGAACAAATTAGTATTGCTAAGCAATCATTTGATTTGGCAATGCTTTCGCAAAACATGCTTTCGGGTAAAGACCTTACAGATTTTATCGAAAGAAGTATAGGTTTGATGGCTGGTAAAGCAAAAGCCAAAAAATAATTCATAAACGTCATTGCGAGGCACGAAGCAACCTGTCTTTTCCTAAAACAGATTGCTTCAGTCGTTCCTCCTTCGCAATGACGTTATTACTTATATTTACCCTCTTGAATATCATTCAAAACCATAAAGTAGAAGTTCAAAACTTAGGCCTTAAAGATTACCAAGAAGCTTGGGATTACCAAGAAGGTATCTTTAAATCGGTAGTTGATATGAAACTGGCGAATAGAAACTTGCCAGAAGGTGAGCAGTTAACTACCCCCAATCGTCTGATTTTTGTAGAACACCCACACGTATATACACTGGGCAAAAGTGGCAGCGAAGAAAACCTGCTTTTAAACAAAGAAGGCCTCAAAGCAAAAGAAGCCACCTATTATAAAATCAATCGAGGAGGCGATATTACCTATCATGGCCCTGGCCAATTGGTTTGCTACCCCATAATTGACCTTGATAATTTTTTTACTGACATCCACAAATACCTAAGACTGCTAGAAGAAGCAGTAATTCTTACCTTAGCTGATTATGACATTAAAGCCGGCCGAGTAAATAAATTTACAGGTGTTTGGCTCGATTACGATAAAGAAGAAGAGCAAGGTGTTTTGTGGAAGCCTCGAAAAATTTGTGCCCTTGGAGTTAAAACGAGCCGCTGGGTTACAATGCACGGCTTGGCACTTAATGTAAACACCGATTTGAGCTATTTTGGCAATATTATTCCTTGTGGTATTGACGACAAAGCGGTTACGTCCATATCTCACGAACTTGGCAAAAAAATAGATATGACCGAAGTGCAAACCAAATTAAAAAATCACTTGATAGCATTATTTGGGATGGAAGAAATTATAGCTTAATGAAAAAGGACATTGAAAAACCTTTGATGAAAGGCGTAACCATTGCCATTGCGTTAGATGATTCTGAATCCGATAATCACTGGACCGTTCATCTAATTAATTCAAATTCATTTGCTATTGAAAACATTATTATAGCCTCAAAGGGCTATGGAAAAAAGGGAGGAGATGAACAACAAACTTCTACACTAAGGCATGTGTTTGATAGCCTTGAAGCCAATTCTACACAACAAGTCGAAGTAATTACCAAAGATGTTTTTTATTTATTTAATGAGTATTGGGTATCATACTTTGTTGATGGAAAACTGTACGATAAAAAATTTACGTTTGTGCCAGATAGTATAAAATTTGATCACGTCACATTCATTGAAACCTTAAGTTCTCAAGGCATACTGCACGCTTAATTGTGTGATGTAAAAGTTAATACAGAATGGATTCGGTATATTTAACAAATGAAATCTAATTATCAATTTACTGCACAGATTGAAAAAGACAAAGAAACAGGTCTTTATGTGGGCACAGTACTAAACCTCCCTGGTGCACATACTCAAGCAGCAACGCTAGATGAATTACAATCAAACTTAAAAGAAGTTATTGAATTGTGTTTAGAAGAGCTTGAAGCAGACGAAATTAAAGAATTATCGGAGTTCGTTGGTTTCCAACAAATTTCGGGTGCTGTATGAGTAAACTTCCTTTAGTTGATGCTAAAACATTTGAAAAACTACTTATTTACTTAGGGTTCAAGATTCAAAGACAAAAAGGTGGTCACGTTTTTTATCGTCACCCCGATGGTAGATATACACCTTTACCACACCACAAAGGAAGAGACATTGGACGTTCATTAATTAGATCCATATTAAGACAAATAGATATTTCACCTGAAGAGTATATCAATTTAATTGGTAAGCAATAAATCATTTGTATAGAACTGATTTATTCATATATTGTACCTATGAATCCAACCCTTTCACAAATTCTTGTAATTGATATTGAAACCATTCGAAGCACTGCCACCTATAATGAGTTATCGGAACGGATGCAGAAACAGTGGGAGAAAAAAGCCTTTAACTTAAGAAACCCTGATGAAATTACACCCGATGAAATGTATATGGAACGGGCCGGTATTTATGCTGAATTTGGGCAAATTATAGTGGTTGCTATTGGGTTTTATGTGTATCAAGAAGAGGTCTGGCATTTTAGGGTTAGGGCCATCTCCAGCGACAACGAAAAAGAACTTTTAGAAAAGTTTATTGAAATTATTAGCAAGTTTAATCCTAAAACCACGTATCTATGCGGTCATAACGGAAAAGAATTTGATTTTCCTTATCTCTCTAGAAGATTATTAGTCAATAGTCTTGCCCTTCCAGAATTGTTAGATACAGCTGCTAAAAAACCTTGGGAAGTTAATCATATTGATACGATGGAACTCTGGAAATTTGGAGATAGAAAAAATTATACTTCACTTGATTTGTTAGCTGCCCTTTTTGAAATTCCATCGAGTAAATCAGATATTGATGGCAGCCAGGTAAGCCAAGTCTATTATGAAGAAAATGATCCGGCAGGTGTTGGATTAGAAAGAATTGCAGAATACTGCGCAAGAGATGTGGTTGTAACAGCACAACTCTTATTAAAATTGAAAGGGCAACCTTTAATACATGAAAAGAATATCCATATAGTGGAATAAATTATACACCTCTCCACTTAATCCGTCATTCCCACGCAGGTGAGAATCTGTTAATATGACGGTAAACTAATTTAGTATTTAACACAAATCATACTGTTCGTCTTGCACTTAGTAAGACAGGTTCCTGCCTACGCAGGAATGACCATATGTTTTGTGTATTTTTGAAAAATAATTATGAGTAATAAAAGAAAAAAGGGGCCTCCAAGAATGGGAGGTAAACGCACGTTTGACCCGAAAGTAATAAAAGAAAAAGTCCTTGATTACCTAGATAGCAATATCAGCAAGGCATATTCAAGCAAACAGCTTATTAAAAGATTAAACATTCGAGATTCATCCTCAAAAGCATCGGTTCAACCCTTGCTTAATATGCTTGCAAGCGAAGGTAAAATTGAAAAATTAAGAAACAGTTATAAAAGCTTACGAAAATCAGAAACCGTACAAGGTATAGTTGATCACGTAAACGCACGGTTTGCCTATATTGTAACCAATAGCGATCACGGAGATGTGTGGGTAAAAACCGACCTTCTAAAAAATGCCATGGATGGCGATACGGTGGATGTAATGGTTTTTCCTAAACGCCACGGAAAACGGCCCGAAGGGCAGGTAGAGAAAATAGTAACAAGGAAAGCAAAGGATATAGTAGGAAAAATAGAATTCTCTACCCGATACGCTTTTGTTGTTCCTGATAATCGCAAAATCCATATTGATGTATTTATCCCTTTAAATAAGGTGCTGGATGCAAATCACAAGGACAAGGTTATTGTAAAAATTAATAAATGGCCAAGCCACGGGCAAAATCCTGAAGGGGAAGTAATCCGTGTATTAGGCCCAGCAGGAAAGCACGAGACAGAAATGCACTCGATAATGGCAGAGTTTAATTTGCCTTTCGAGTTTCCAAACAAAGTAGAAGATGAAGCCAACCTTTTAAATGATAACTTCTCTAAAGAAGAAATTAAGAAAAGAAAGGATTTTCGTGGTACAACCACATTTACAATCGATCCGCTTGATGCAAAGGATTTTGATGATGCTATTTCTTATAAGCCATTGAAAAATGGAAATATAGAAATCGGTATTCATATTGCCGATGTTACACATTATGTGAGGCCCAAAACAGTGCTGGAAGAAGAAGCTGTTAAAAGAGCTACTTCGGTTTATTTGGTAGATCGTACCATACCAATGCTACCAGAGCATATCTCCAACGGGCTTTGCTCTTTACGACCCAATGAAGATAAATTAACTTTTTCAGCAGTTTTTGAGCTTACTCCAGATGCGCAAATTGCGAAAGAATGGTTCGGTAAAACCATCATTCATTCCGATAGAAGGTTTACGTACGAAGAGGCACAAATAGGAATAGAAACGAAAGAAGGCGATTTTTCTAATGAGCTAAACGAGCTTAACCGATTGGCAAAAACATTGAAGAAAGAACGCTCCAAAAGGGGAGCTATAAATTTTGAAACCACCGAAGTTCGTTTTCAATTAGCCGAAGATGGAACGCCTCTAAGAGTGGTTCCTAAAGTACGTGTTGATGCTCATAAGTTAGTGGAAGAATTTATGCTTTTAGCTAATAAACGTGTTGCCCAATATGTATATGATTTACACCAAGGTAAAGACCGTGATACATTTGTGTACAGAACACACGATAATCCAGATCCTGAAAAAATAAAAACATTCGCCACCTTTGCAAAGCGATTTGGGCACGAAGTTGATATAGAAGGAGCTAAAATATCTACGGCCATCAATTCATTAATTGTAGATATTGAAGGTAAGCCAGAAGAAAATGTGCTGCAATCGTTAGCAATTCGATCTATGGCAAAAGCCAAATATACCACGGAAGCCAATGGGCATTTTGGATTAGCATTTACGCATTACACCCACTTTACATCGCCCATTAGGCGATACCCCGATATGATGGTGCATAGGTTATTACAGCACTATTTAAGTGGTGGCAAATCTGTAAAAAAAGATGAGTATGACGAGCTTTGTTTACATAGCTCTGATATGGAAAAACGGGCATCTGAAGCAGAACGTGCTTCTATAAAATATAAGCAAGTAGAATTTATGCAAAATTCAGAAGACAAGCCTTATGAAGGTGTGATCACTGGCTTAACCGAATGGGGCATTTTTGTTGAAATTACCGAAACCAAATGCGAAGGAATGGTAAGAATGAGTGAAATGACAGATGATTTTTACGAATTTGACGAAGATAATTACCGCATTATTGGTAAGCGAAATAAGAAAATGTTAAGCCTTGGAGATAAAGTAGTTGTGGAAGTTGTTGACACAAACATAGATCGCAGAACCATAGATTTAGC
>CAZQWZ010000071.1:0-11751 GCA_964596935.1 uncultured Roseivirgaceae bacterium | reverse complement strand
TTGATACATGAGTAAGTATGTAAAAACTTTACTATGGATAATAAGAAAACAGATGTAATTATAATCGGTGGTGGTATAATCGGTTTATGCTGCGCTTACTATTTAATTAAAGAAAGTAAGTCTGTTATTGTACTGGAAAAAGGAATGCCAGAAGATGCCAGTTCTTATGCTAATTGTGGGTTGGTAGCTCCAAGTCATGCCATGCCATTAAATAGCCCAGAGTTAATTTTAAAGGCTTTAAAGTGGTTGCCGAAAAAGAATTCTCCTTTTTATATTAAACCACAGCTAAGTTTTAGTTTTTGGACGTGGATGATATCATTTGCATTAAATGCAAAAAGTAAAATTACTGAACATAATAAAGTTGGTAAAAACAATTTATTGATGAGCTCAAAAGCACTCTTTGAAGAGCTAATACAAACTCATAATATAAAATGTAACTGGTCAAATAAGGGTGTTTTATTTGTTTTTTTAAGCAAAAAAACATTTGAAAGGCACGGCAAACTAAATAGTAAACTCACAAAATTTAATAAGGCTCTAAAAGCAACGTCCTATGTTGGCAAAGAGTTAAGAGAAAAAGAGCCAGCCATAAGTGATAACGTTTATGGCGGGTGGTTATACCCAATTGATGCATCACTAAAACCTGATGAATTTCTTAAAGAGCTTAAAATGCTAATCGTTGCTAAAGGAAGCAAAATCGTTAATAGGGCAGAAGTAACAGCATTTGAAACCGATAATAATAAAATTACAGGTGTTAAAACAAAAGCAGGATACTTTACTGCCAATCAATATGTAATGGCTACAGGTGCATGGTCATCTAAATTGGGTACAAAACTAGGGGTTGATATTCCTGTTATTCCCGGTAAAGGATATAGCATTACCATGAAAAAAACCAAACTAATGCCTAAAATACCTTGTATGATGGTTGAGAAAAAAGTGGTAGCAACACCTTTTAATAATAGCTATCGCTTAGGAGGAACCATGGAGTTTGCTGGGTTTGATACTAAGATTAATAAAAATAGGATTAATGCATTAAAGGCTGCGGCAGAACTGTATTTAAAAGAACCTTACTCTGCCGAGGTTGAGGAAGAGTGGTTTGGCTGGCGACCGATGACCAATAACGATTTGCCCATTATTGATTTTGTGCCTCGCTATAATAACCTGCTAATTGCCGCAGGCCATAATATGGTGGGTATAAGTATGGCCACAGGTACTGGTAAGCTAGTAGCTGAGTTAATTACAGGAAAAAAGCCTCACATCGACCCGTCTTTTTATAAACTAAATAGTAATTTAAGCTAGCTAATTATGAAATTGGTTTTACGCACATTCGATTTAAAATTAAAGCACAAGTTTAAAATCGCACACGACTCTCGTGATGTTCAAAAAACGCTTATAGTTGAGATACAAAACCATTCGTTCTCTGGATTTGGCGAAGCCACAGCAAGCAAATACTATGGTAATTCAATAGAATCAATGGTTGAACTATTGGAGAAAAATCGAGAACTAATAGAGTCGTATGATGGAAAAAGTCCAGAAGAGTTTTGGAGTAAAACAAAATCGAACTTATCTGCAAATTCATTTGCCCAATGTGCGGTTGATGTAGCCATACACGATTTGTATGGGAAAATGCTAGCTAAACCGTTATATGAAATATGGGGTGGTGAAAACAGAAATTTGCCAACTTCAAATTACACCATTGGCATAGATAGCATTGATGTAATGGTAGCTAAAATGAATGAGCAACCTTGGCCTAAGTATAAAATTAAATTAGGCACTAAAGAAGATATTGCTATTATTAAAGAATTACGAAATCATACAGATTCAATTTTTAGAGTAGATGCAAATTGTGCTTGGAGTGTTGAAGAAGCTATAATTAACTCAAAAGAGCTTAAAAAGTATAATGTTCAGTTTATAGAGCAGCCATTAGCTGCTGATAATTGGGAGGGCATGAAGGAAGTGTACAAAAAAAGTGAGCTTCCTGTAATAGCAGATGAAAGCTGCATATCTGAGCCAGATGTTGCTAAATGTGCAGGTTATTTTGATGGGATAAATATTAAGCTAATGAAATGTGGTGGGCTTACACCTGCAAGGCGGATGATAAAGGAAGCCAAAAGCTTAGGCTTAAAGGTGATGGTTGGCTGTATGACGGAGTCTTCAGTGGGTATATCAGCCATCGCACAATTATTACCTGAGCTTGATTATGTAGATATGGATGGATTTATGCTTATTTCTAATGATATTGCAGATGGTCCTAAATTAAAAGATGGTGAAATTATTATACCTGAAGGCAATGGCACAGGTGTAGTTTTAAAATGACAAATATGTATAAAACACCTTTTTATTATTACGATATTGAATTATTAAATAATACAATTCAAGCTTTAAAAGAGAGCTTAAATAAGACCTCATTTAAAGTACATTATGCGTTAAAGGCAAATGCAGAAGAAAAGGTACTAAATATAATTAGCTCAAGTGGGTTAGGAGCAGACTGTGTAAGTGGAAATGAGGTTTTATTGGCTTTAAAAAGTGGCTTTAGGCCAGACGAAACTGTGTTGGCAGGTGTTGGTAAAACAGATGAAGAAATTGAAATTGCGATTGACAATAAAATACATAGCATTAACTGCGAATCCATTGAAGAAATTCAGGTAATCGGAGAAATTTCAGATGCTAGGCCTGTTAATATTGCTTTACGCATTAACCCCAATATAAATGCAAATACTTTGCCTGGCATTACTACGGGCACATTAAAAGATAAATTTGGAATTCCTTCAAATCAAATTTGGCTTGCATTAGAAGAAATAAAAAAATACGACAATCTAAATTTTATAGGGCTGCATTTTCATATAGGATCGCAAATTAGAGACTTAGCACCGTATAAAAAATTAGCCAATAAAGTTAATCAAATACAATCGTATGTAAGCTCTAAGGGAATTGCGCTGCCTCACCTAAATTTGGGAGGTGGTTTAGGTATTAATTATGCAAACCCGTATGACGAGCCAATCCCTGATTTTAAATCATACTTTGATGTGTTTACACAAAATCTGCATGTGTTAGATAACCAAACCGTGCATTTTGAGCTTGGTCGCTCAATTGTGGGGCAATCGGCCAGTTTAATTTCAAAAGTATTATATGTAAAAGAGGGGCAGCAGTTAAAATTTGCCATTATCGATGCTGGAATGACGGATTTGATGCGGCCAGCACTATATAATGCATTCCATCATATTGAAAACCTTACATCCAAACACGAAAATGAATTGTACGAAGTAGTTGGGCCTATTTGTGAAAGTACCGATTCGTTTGGTAAGGCAGAATTACCCAAAACAAGTAGGGGTGATTATGTTAAAATACACTCTGCAGGTGCTTATGGGCAAGTGTTAACTTCTAATTATAATTTAAGATCCTTGCCCAAAGCTATTTATTCCGATCAAGTAAAGTTGAATGAACTCTTAAAATAAGTACGTTATAGAGGGTTGTGATTTAAGGATTGAAGTTCATCCATATTATAATACAGACTTGTTATAATTAAGTTATTTTTTCTTTTCTTAAAAAAATCAACAGCTATCGAATCATTATTTTCCTTTATAAAATCATCGGAATAAGGAAGTTCTACATCTGGTATTTTTTCAAAATCTAGCGGTTGATCTTGTTTGATTAACACGTTTCGTTTGGCAATAGCTTGTTTTCTTATGTTTAAAGAATTGGAAACGCCAATTAATACTTTGGGAGAAGTCGCAATACCTATGTTAAAGATATGATGCTCTCTTTCGTCCCAATCAATATTTTTAAAATCTATATACAACGCACCACCGCTTATTTGAATAGAAAAACTCTTATACCGATGGCCCACAGTTTTGGTGTGTGCCACCACATTTCCTAGCTCGTCCTCTTTTAGGATAAACGGAGTTTTTATTACACAATCAGTGTTATTGGCTTTTTGGTAATAGCGGTAATAACTTCCTAGGTAATACTTTTTTAGCAAGTAATTTGTCTGTTCATCAACTTGCAAAGAGGTTGTGGCTGTTTGTTTTAGAACCGGTGTAGGAGTATCTGTAGCAGATTTCCAATTATCCCATTCGTTAATATCTACCTCCAAGAAGGTAAGCAATACATTCACCTTTTTGTCTTTAGCATTAGCACCATTCCAATAGCTCTGCAAAGTTTTTCCGCTAATCCAATTATAGGTTCGGTATTTAGGTATTTCCTTTAAGTATTTGATAAAGTCTTTTATAGATTTTAAGGCATGCAATGCAAAAACTCTATCAAGTTCATTTAGTCCTATTACTAAATTTTCTTCAATAAATAAGGGTGAATTAATTACATCGTTGGTAACTTTTTTATTGATAACCTTAGCAATATTCATAAACACGGTACGTGTAAAACCAGACCAATCTAACTCATTAGGTACAGTACTTATTACAGGCTTTATTAAGCTTGATTTTTCTATTTCTGATTTTATTTTTTCTGCTAGCATATCTTCTATTTTTAAAGATATGACATAGATTTGACTAAAAAATATCTAAATCAAATTAATTTTAACTATTAGTTATGGAAATCATTTATCTGCTTAAAATGTATTTAATCGAATATATAGACGTTTTAGCGACAACTTATTAGAGGCTATGAGTATTTATCCCACCTTTAGTTTGCAATGGTACGTATTCTAATAATTCTGCTTTTTAGTTGGCAGCTTGTATTTGCTCAAAATAAAACTTCTGCTTATAAAAAAAGCACGATTCAGTTGGGTTTATTTCCTGGCATGAGCACAAATGGTTTAAATCCTGGAGAGTATAATAACTCATTTTCTATTAATATATTTACTGGTTTTGGGCATAGCACAAAGCGGTTAGAAATTAATGGCTTGGCAGGTTTTAATACGGCTTCTTGTAGCGGTATTCATATCTCTGGCATTGCCAACTTTATAGGCGGTAATGGTCAAGTAGGGCTTACAAATAAACAAAAACGTGTAGAGCGTAGAAGTGGCTATGAAACAAACCTTACTGGGTTTCAGTTATCAGGTACTTTAAATTATGTGGGAACCAATGTATTTGGTGCTCAATTAACTTTGGGTGTAAATAACGTTTCAAATTACTTAATGGGCTTCCAGTTTGGAGGGTTGTTTAATTATGTGGGAGGCTTTACTATGGGAACCCAGCTTTCTGTTATTGGCAACTACTCAAAAAAATCAATGTCTGGAGTTCAAGTCTCCCTTTTATTCAATTCTACACAAGGGGTTTATTCAGGCATTCAAGTGGGAGGATATAATCATGCAGGATATATTTTTCCTACAAGAGGGCCTACAGCAAGTAAGAATACTGCTTTGCAAATTGGCCTTATTAATACATCTGGTGATATGGGCGGTTGGCAGGTAGGAATACTAAATATTGGAGATAGGGTAGCAGGAACTCAAATTGGCCTTATTAATATTTTTAAAAGCGATAAGGCGGTTGATTATAAGGATGGTCCAGCGTATGGGTTATTTAATTTTGGGTCGATAATGAATCCTAGAGTGTATATATCAGACGTATTTCTTACCAATTATGGCCTTTATACAGGTAAAGCCTTAAATTCAAGAATAAGATCAGCTTCAAGAACTGTTTATTCCTATAACGAAACCATCTACTCAACAAATCATTCGCAATCATCAGATATTAATTGGGGGCTAAGTTACCGTTTTGGTATAATATCATTTTACAAAGCAATTGATGTAACCAACCAGCGAAACTATTTTAGCCTATCTGGAGAATTAGGGCATTATAATAAAAACAAAAAGCTAGATGATAAATTAAATATGCGTTATGCTGTTCATCTTGAAATGGGATTAAAACTTTCAAAAAAAATGAGCTTTGTATATCCGTTTATAGCAGTTTCATACAATTATATGCCAGATGGAAACTTAGTATCTTCCGATTTTTTATCAACCACTACAACTAATGGAACACTTTGGCCTGGCTACGCAATTGGAATAATGATTCATTAAAAACTACGAAAAAAAAGCCTTCCTGATCGAACAGGAAGGCTAACTACTTGGTTAATTAATATGAGATCAATAGGTTTGATTCATATCAAAGCTTTCAAGGTATTCGGCTACTCTTTTCACCATCATACCTCCTAATGCTCCATCTACCACTCTGTGATCGTAGGAGTGAGATAAGAACATTTTATGTCTAATTGCAATTACATCTCCTTGCGGAGTTTCTAAAACCGCAGGTTTTTTCTCAATAGAACCCAACGCCATAATGGCAACTTGTGGTTGCATAATTATAGGTGTGCCCATTACATTGCCAAACGAACCTACATTTGAAATGGTGTAAGTACCTCCCGCCAAATCATCTGGAGTTAGTTTATTTTCTCTAGCCCTGCGCGCCAAATCGTTTACTTTTTTAGCTAAACCAGCCAAATTGTATTGATCTGCATTATGTATTACAGGCACAATTAAATTGCCCGAAGGTAAGGCTACCGCAATACCAATATTTATATTTTTTTTCTTAATAATATTATTTCCATCAACAGAAACATTAACCATTGGGTAATCCTTAATGGCTTTTACAATGGCTTCTAAAATAATAGGAGTATAAGTCATTTTCTCGCCTTCACGAGCTTCAAAGTCTTTCTTGATTCTGTTTCTCCATAAAACAATGGAAGTCATATCTGCTTCAACAAATGAACTAACGTGCGGAGAGATGCGCTTAGAGTCAACCATTCTGCCGGCAATCAATTTCCGCATACGATCCATTTCTATAATTTCATCGTTAGCGCCAATCGAAACAGGTTGTAGTTTCGGAGCTGGTGTTGTTGCAGCTGGGGCAGGAGTGGATACAGTTGGAGCCGTAGTTACAGGAGTTACTACAGCACCATTTCCATTTTTGCGAGTTGAAACATATCCAAGAATGTCTTTTTTAGTAACACGTCCTTCTTTGCCAGTGCCAGGAATGCGCTCAAGCTCTACCATCTCAATGGTTTCTTCACGAGCGATGTTCATTACTAATGGTGAGTAGAATCTACCCGAAACAGGTTTGTCTAGCGTAGCAGTTACCGTTGCTGATGCTTCTGCAACCACAGTTTGTGCTTTAACGGGTACAACTACAGTTTCTGCTTTTGCCGTAGGGTTAGCAACATCTCCATCAGTTGTAATTATTGCGATTGGAGCACCTACTGGTATAACATCACCATCTTTGGCAAGTATTTGGGTAAGCACACCACCGTGTGTAGAAGGCACTTCGGTATCTACTTTATCAGTGGCAACTTCTAAAATAGATTCGTCTTGTTCAATGGTATCGCCTTCATTTTTAAGCCATGTAAGCACAGTGGCTTCCATAATACTTTCTCCCATTTTCGGCATTAACAACTCAACTGAGGCCATATTATAACTTGGTTAATTCTACGTTCTAAATTTATATCTTAACAATCTATTGAAATATCTGTTCAATAAAGAACAATATTCTTTCGTTTGTTAAAATTGCCAAAAATGCTTGTTATTCAGGTATTTAAGGCAATTTTCTATCTTGACAAATTTAATATAATAGCATTAGAACTCAACTATTTTGCTTAAAAGTTTGCCAAGCAAATGCCAGTGCAGATTTAGATGATGCCTGAATATTAAGTAATCGATCTTTCGCCAATGAGAGCAATTTGGTATGCGTTTCTTCTGGTGTAGCTATTGCTATCCAAATAGTGCCTACTGGTTTTTCAGGGGTTCCGCCATCTGGGCCAGCAATGCCGCTTGTTGCTATTCCATAGGTAGTGTTAAATTTGGTTCGAATGCCCTCAGCCATTTCTGTTACTGTTTGCTCGCTTACTGCTCCAAATTTATCTAATGTGCTTTTATTAACACCAAGCTGCTCCGTTTTAACTTCGTTGGCATAGGCAATAATGCTCCCTTTAAAATAGGCAGAACTGCCAGCAATAGAAGTTAACATATGAGCCAAATAGCCGCCCGTGCAACTTTCAGCAGTAGAAATTGTCTCTTTTCTTTCAAGTAATATTTTACCCACCACGGATTCTATCGAATCTTTATTATAGCCATATATGTACTTGCCTGCATATTTTTTTAGTAATTCAATTTGGGTTTCAATATCCTTTTCAAGTGGTTCTAAACTACTACCAGAAGTAGTTAATCTAAGTTTTACTTCTTGCAAACTTGGTAAATAGGCCAAGCTAATATTTTTTGGTAAGGCATCCGTCCAAGGTTTTATTTTATCTGCCAACCAAGATTCGCCAATGCTAATGGTTTTAACTACTTTATGATAAATTACAGGCAAGTCAAACTGTTTTTGTAACTTAGTGAGTATGGTATTTGTCATCAACCCTTTCATTTCAAAAGGAATGCCAGGCATAGAAACAACAACTGTATTGTTTTCATAAAACCACATACCCGGTGCTGTACCTAAATTATTGGGCAGCATAATGCAGTTTGTAGGCAAGCTAGCTTGTTGCTTGTTTATATCGGTAAGATCAAACTTAAAGCGTTTAAACATATCGGCAATATGTGCCAATGCTTGTTCATTTATTCGCATTTTAACACCAAAATATTCAGCTAAACAAGGTTTGGTTAAATCATCTTCAGTTGGGCCAAGTCCGCCTGTAATAAGAATAATATCTGCCTTTTCTTCCGAATATTTTAAGGTGCTTAATATTTCCTCTTTTACATCTCCAATGGTTAATCGTTGGGTTACTTTAACACCGATAGAGTCCAATTGTTGGCTCATCCATTGCGCATTGGTGTCTAGTATTTGTCCGTATAGAATTTCATCACCTATGGTAATGATATGTGCTGTTATATGCATTGGCTTTACTTTTATCCAAGTCGTCATTCCTGCGAAGACAGGAATCTCATACAAGTAATAATAGATTCCTGCCTTCGGAGAAATGACGTTTCTTTTTATTTATATCCTAATTGTGTTCGTGTGTGTCCTGTTCAAGATGATCGCATAGTGTAGAACTTACTTTTTGCTTGGTTCCTAAACATACACTGCAAGTGCCACTTAATATTTTATCTCCTTCGCAAATATGGCAAGTAGAATAGCCTTTTCCTTCACAAATATCGCAGGCATTGTACTGCTTGCCACTAAATGAATTAAAAGTGATATAAACTCCTTCGCCCATACATTTGGGGCAAATTGTTGCTCCGCTGCCTTTGCAGTTATAGCAAGTTTCAGTTGTTTGGCCAATGCCTTGGCAATTATCACAAACGATGTATCTGTATCCACTTAAATTGCAATAGTCACACTCTTTAATTTTGTTAAATTCAGCTTGAAGAAGTTCTTTAAGTTCTATGGCTTTATCGTAATAATTACCTCCTTGTCCTGCTAAGTCGATGTATTTATCAACAAAATTTAAACTGTTCTGATATTGATGAATAATGTATAAAGTTTCAGCAAAAAGGTAGGAGAGAGCTGTTGGTAAAATTTTACGAGTTGCTAATGCTTTTCTAAATGTTTTGTTAGCAGCCGTATAATTTTCCGCTTTCATTTCTGCTTTGGCCTTATTCATAAGGTCGATCACATCTTGATCATAGATTATTTTTTGAGGAAGTTCGACTTGTGCCCAAGTGGAAAATGATAACCCCAATAAAAAACAGAAAACAAAAAAAGATTTCATACTAAAGAATAATTATCAATACTAATTTGCTGTACTCGTTAGAACTTAGCCGTTTTTATTATTTAAAACCATCAGCCACAATTAGCTCTTTAGTGCCATGCCCCCAAGAGTAAAACCCTGTGCCAGATTTTATGCCTTTATGCCCAGCCTCTACCATATTTACTAAAAGGGGGCAAGGAGCATATTTTGGGTTGCCAAACCCATCGTGCAATACGTTAAGAATTGATAGGCAAACATCCAGCCCAATAAAATCTGCGAGTTGTAAAGGCCCCATTGGGTGTGCCATTCCAAATTTCATTACTGTGTCGATTTCTTCTACACCAGCAACGCCTTCAAATAAAGTATAAATGGCTTCATTTATCATAGGCATTAAAATACGATTTGCCACAAATCCTGGGTAATCGTTTACTTCAACAGGAGCTTTTCCTAATGTTTTAGAAAGCTCCATAATGTTGTTTGTAACCTTATCCGAAGTACTATAACCACGAATAATCTCCACAAGTTTCATTATGGGCACAGGGTTCATAAAGTGCATGCCAATTACTTTATCGGGGCGATTGGTTACTGCGGCAATTTTTGTAATAGAAATAGAGGAAGTGTTGGTGGCTAGTATGCAATTTGCGGGAGCGATTTCATCTAATTGCTTAAATATTTTAAGCTTTAAATCTACATTTTCAGTGGCGGCTTCAATTATTAAATCGGCATTGGATACGCCTTTTTTTGTATCGGTAAAAGTGGTGATATTTGCTATGGTAGAGGATTTTTTAGTGGCATCAATTTTTTCTTTTACTACTAGCCTGTCTAAATTTTTGCTAATTTTTGCTACTGCTTTTTCGAGCGCAGAAGCTGAAATATCAATTAAATTTACGTTAAATCCATTTTGTGCAAACACGTGAGCAATGCCATTACCCATAGTGCCTGATCCTATTACTGCTATATTTTTCATGATTGTGTGATATTAAAAAATGATCTGTTAAAAATCGTCTGAAAGGTCTTTTATTTTTTGCTCTTTATCTCTCTTAATTATTTTTTTAATCTCAGGAGTTGTGTAGTTCATAACGATGCGTTTTCCTCCTTTTTCGCTTCCAAAAGTTAAGGCTACTTTTTCGCCCTTCCATACATACACATTGGTAACTACGGCAAATTTTGATTTTCCATAAGCCTTTTCTAAACCTTTAAAAAGTTGTGTGTTTTTACCTGTTGCTACCTCAATTCTATAAATAATATCTTTATACGTATATACATTTAGCTCCTTAATTGGAATATCTCCTATTTGTTGAAGAGAACCGGAAGTGCGCGTATAAATGGCTTTATTTTCTTCTTCTTGGTCTTTATCAAACTTGAGTTCACTATAATCTGTGGCTTTAGAAAGAAGCTTTATATTTTTAAATCCGTTTCGTTTATCTAGCTCTGGGTTTTGTGCTTGTAAATTTGCCGAAGAAATTACGAGTATAAAAAAGAGTAGCCTTTGTTTCATATTTTTCATTGGCAACAAATATATAGCCAATAACTGAACACTCAATTTTAATCCTGTATTTTGAATATACGATTTGGTATCGTGTATTCATCGTATAAGTAATACGATTATGAAAGTTACAGCACTAATACCTGATGAATTAATTGAAGACGTGAAAAGGCTATCTGGTGGCAAAAATATTACTGAGAGCTTAATTATTGCGATTAAGCACTATGTAACGTTCGAAACGTTTAAACGAAGTTATTAAACAAGTTGAAGAAGAACCACTTCAGTTTCGTGAAGGATTTACTGCGTATGGTATAAGAACACTAAATCGTAATAGATGATTTTGGTTGACACCTCTGTTTGTATATCATATCTAAAAAAAGATGATTTAGATACCAAAGATATCCTTCTTAAATACCTAGATAAAGGACATATTTTTACCTTTTCGGCCATATTTGGTGAGATATTTTAAGGTGTAATTAATACTAAAGAACGAGAAATAATTCAGGTAATTTGGGAGACGTTACCTAAAATTGATGCATATGAATTACTTATTAGAGTAGGGAATTTATCAAACAGGTACAAGCTTTATAACCAAGGTGTTGGGTTGATTGATTCTTGTTTATTAGTTGCCTGCCTAGAAAATAACCTCGCTCTTTGGACCTTAGATAAAAAATTGCAACGAGCGTATGACT
>CAZQWZ010000070.1:0-11786 GCA_964596935.1 uncultured Roseivirgaceae bacterium | reverse complement strand
CCAAAAGCAATTGCAACTAATGGAGCTACTGCTACATTATGTAACTTTCCTTCCACATCAGTTAAGCTCGCAAATCCTTGCCGAAGTTTATTATTTTGAATTCTAAAATGGATTTTAATTTCGTTTATAAATACTCTCCCCTCTGTCCTCCAAGACCTTTTTCTGCCTGTTTCAGTTCTGTATATTCGTCCTGATTCACTTATATGGTATCTTTCGAAATTTATTACCTCACGGCATTCTTCACTATTAATTATTATTTCACTCATTCTTATTATTTGGTCTATTTATTTATTACAATAAACAAAGATAAAAAAATAGATTATTGAATTTGCGTACACTTCCCCATACCATATACTGCCTAACGCCCTGACTAAAAAGTCGTAGGGCATTTAAAAGTACAAAATATTCAATAATCCACCTAGCCAAATTTGTGATTTAGCCTTTTGAGGTCAATTCGTCAAATCAGAGATTTGGCGGAGCCGACCGATAACCACAAAACTATAATTTACCACTGAACCCCTGCTTTTTTAGCTGTTGTGTGTGCCTTGAATGGTAAACTATAAGTTCTTTTTATTCCGCAATGTTGAGCTCAACAGGGGCTGTAATGAACCGAAGCCTTACTTCGCATCATTGTAGCTTAATTGTTGGCATTAGTTAGTTTGATTTTCAACTCTGTTGGATCCTGTCTGTTATCCCAAACCAATAGAATTTTGATAATCTCAGAATCTTCAGTATAAAAGACCGATATATTCTTATGGATAACTAATTTTTTTTATTCCTCATTTATTCAATAAATCTCGAACATTTGTGTGCTCAATTAGTTTTGTACTATCAGTCGAATTGGACGAGTCCAGTAAAGAAAGGATTTCTTGAGGAACTTTAGCTAGAGATTCTTGCTTCAATTCTTCAATACGATTAACTAATGCTTCGTTATTAAGTTTGGATAACCAATTTATGAGATTTCTTTTTCTAGTCTCTATGTGCATTTACCAAAGTTAATTAAACACTCATCGCCAACATTATAATTTATGCAACAATTCGCTATCCAGATAATTCCGCATCTAGAATTACCTGGATAGCCAGAGCCTAAGATTACTATTTCTTAAAAACTACATCAAATACTATTTTCACATCTTTTTCGCTCTTTATAGAGCCCATTTCTGCTTGAGGTAATTCTACATCGTATTTGGTCATATCAATCATTGTTTTTCCCAAAAATCGAATGCTACCATTGCTATTAAACTGCACGGTAGCTTGTAAAGAAACAACTTTTACATTGCCTATAATAGAAAGCTCTCCATCAGCTTGTATTGTGTAGCCTCCAATTGTATTGGCCGATATGTTAGTCACTTTTAATAGGTTAAAGGTAACGGTGTTGTTCTCACTTGTTGTCATTGCAGTTCTCATATGAACATCCATAGGGTTTAGTCCACTATGCATATCCGCTACAGGTACTTGCAGGGTTAACGAAGTAATGTCTTTCAATTTATTATTGGTCATTACTATTTCTGTTCTTCCTTTAAGCGTTTCTGCTTTAATTTTCCAATCGTGAAGAGTAGAAGTGCCTATTACAGATAGCGTTGATTGCTCACTATCTACAGTATATTTTTGTGCCATTAAAATGGAAGATGAGGCAACTAAAAAAATAATTAAAAATGGGATAGTAGTTTTCATATATATATAGTTTATTCGGTTACAACAATTGCAATTAAGTTGGCATCTGGGCTAATAGCTAGCCTAGTAAAGTTTTTAATACCATAATCTGCTAAATTTGCTAGTTCAATCCAGTCAGAATCTGTTTTTGGGTCAAACTTATAAAGTTTTTGACCATCACCAGAAAGCAAAATTCCTTGGGGTGTCCAAGTATAAAACTCGCTTTTAGCATTTACAGTATGTATAATATGTTCTATCGTTTTTGTGCTAGGATTGTACGAGTTAATTGTCCAATGTTTTTGATCATACATTTGAACAAAGCTAATTTTTTCTGATCCAGGTATTTTTTGTAGGGTAACTCCCGGGTTTGATGCAATTTCGGTTATATCACTGGTGGATAAAAGTATAGATTCTAGCGTATTGGGCTCTCCTAAAATAAATGCAAAAATACTTGAATCGTTTAACCAAGTATGGTATCCAATTTTATTTTTATCAGATAATTTTGTGGGTACAGCACCATGCTTTGGGTATTGCCATAATTTTTGTTCGCCATTTCGCTTTAATATTATGCACGAAATATGCTCTTGGTCTGGCGTAACTGTTGGGCTATATTCACTTTCAGGAGAATAAGTCAATCTTCGCTCGCTTCTAGATTTTAGGTTGTATTTAAAAATATCAGTTTGCCCAAACCCATCATCCGAAGTGTATAAAATGCTTTCTCCATCAGGGGTAAAATAAGGTTGGTTATCATACCCAGGCGTATCAGTTATATTTTTAGCATTACTTATGTAAAAATTGTCATCATCTAGCCTAAAATTAAATAAGTAAATATCGGAGCCAGCCTGAGCAAACCCATTTATACTTAGTATGCTTAATAATATAAGAATTGAGTACTTTTTCATTTGAAAATAGTTTTTTTGGATTAAGTGTTTTTTTATAAAACCACTTAATTCTTTGTTAGATTGATTTCGGTTATAAATTTGAGCACAAAATACTTAATTTCATAATTGAGAATGCAATAAATCTATTTTCTTCTGAATAATTATTTATAATTGCTTACAAATTACGTGCCCAAATGACCGAAAATGAAATTCTAGTTTCTCTACGTAAAAAAGAGTATGCACCCATCTATTTTTTACAAGGTGAAGAACCATTCTATATAGATCAAATTTCGAGTTTTATCGAAGAAAATGCTATCTCAGAAGCTGACAAAGGTTTTAACCAAACCATTATGTATGGTAAGGATAGCACAATGAGCCAAGTAATAGGAAATGCCAAACGGTTTCCTATGATGGCTGATAAGCAAGTAATTATTGTTAAGGAAGCACAATACCTACAAGATTTTAAAAATGAGGAGGGAAGAGATATGCTAGAAGCATATTGTAAAAATCCTGTGCCTACTACTATTCTTGTTTTTTGCCATAAATACAGTAGCCTAAATGGAAACACAAAATTGGCTAAAGTTTTAAAGAAGGCTGCTGTTTTGTTAACCACCAAAGCATTACGAGATTATCAACTACTAGCTTGGATTAAATCTTATATGGATGCAAATGGAATTAAGGCTACGGATAAAGCTATGCAGTTGCTCGCAGATCATATTGGCACAAATCTTGAAAGGCAGGCAAACGAAATAAATAAATTATTAATTAATGTTGATAAAAGCACGGTAATTGATCACCATCATATTGATAAATATGTTGGTATAAATAAAGATTATAATGTTTTTGAATTACAGAAAGCCATTATTTTTAAGGATGTGGTTAAAGCCAATAAAATTGTTAAATATTTTGGAGCAAACCCAAAAGAACATCATCCAATACCTATTATAGCTTTGTTGTATGGTTTTTTTGCACGTGTTTTAAAAACTCATACGGCCACCGATAAATCGCAAAAAGGTTTGGCAACGTATTTAAAAATAGCACCTTTTGCAGTTAAAGATTATATAAGTGCCGCTAAAAATTACTCGGTTGGCAAAGTGCTTCAAAATATTGGATTTTTGCACAAGGCAGATCTGGTAGTTAAAGGAGTAGAATCGTCTCAAGTAAAAGAAGGAGAGATACTAAAACAGTTAGTATTTGAGTTATTACATTAAAACAAAACCAATGCGTAAAATATTTTTTGCATTTCTATTATTAACCTCATTAATTAGTTTCGGGCAAGCTACCCTTCAGCAATCCTTTTCTGAAGAGCTATTTACAGAGGGGATGGACATGATGTCCAAATCAAAGTATGGAAGTGCTCGGCTATATTTTGAGCGGTATTTAGATACCAATGATGCCACCTTTAAAGAAAGAGCTGAGTATAATATAGCTAAATGTGCGTTAAGCTTATACCACTTAGATGGCGAATCTCTTATTAACAAATACATTAGAGATTACCCATCTTCGCAAATGGCTTTAATGGCTCATTTCGAATTAGGCACTTATTTTTTTCAGGATAAAAATTATAAGAAAGCAATTGTTCATTTTAAAGAAGTAAACCCTAAAGTATTAGATAAAGCTCAAAAACAAGATTTAGCCTATAAGTTGGGTTACAGTTATTTTTCTCAGCAAAAATTTGATAAAGCAATTACGTATTTCGATCAGCTTAAATCTAAAAAAGGCAAGTATCAAATCTTAAGCTCCTATTATGCTGGTTTTATCGAATTTGGTAAAGAAGATTATGATGCAGCAATAAAAGATTTAAAGCTTGCAGCATCCGATCCTAATTTTGCTAATTCGGTTGCTTTAATGCTGGCTTCGGTTTATTACAAAAAAGGAGACAATGCAGAGTTGATTAATTATTTAGAGCCTTTAATGGCTAAAAATACTTCGTTAAGTAAAAATATTCAACTATCCATTTTTCTTGGGGAAGCTTATTATTTTACCAATAAATTTGAAAGTGCGAATGCATTTTATAGTAAAGGAGTAAAAAAATTAAATAAGGAAGCCAACTATAATTATGCAGTTAGCCTTAGTAAAACAGGAAATAATGTAGATGCTATTAATATATTGAAAAAGATAGCTGGTAATACAACAGATACAGAAATAGCCGCCACTTACTTATTGGGTAAATTATACTTACACCAAAACGAAAAGCTTTTTGCTCTTGGAGCATTTTTGCAAATAGATAAGGTAGAAAATGTGGAAATTGCCGAAGAAGCCAGTTTTTTAGCTGCTCGCCTTTCTTTTCAATTAAGCAGAACTTCTCAAAGCATCGAAATTTTAAAAAGCTTTACAGAAAAGTATCCAAACTCAATCCATAAAAATAAAGCCAATACTTTGCTGGCAAAAGCATTGGTGCAAACAAGTGATTACCCAGCTGCTATTGCTTACATCGAAAGTTTGCCTCAAAAAAGTGTGGAAATTAATAATGCATACCAAAAGGCCACTTATTTGTTAGGTGTTGAGCAATTTAATAACCGCAAATTTAGAGCGGCAGTAGCTAATTTTGCTAAATCGCTAAAAAATGGCTCAGACGAATCATTACGAATTAATGCCCATTTATACATAGCCGAAGCCTTTTCTTTAGGGAAAAGGTATGCTGAAGCAGAGAAGCATTATAAATATGTAATTTCTAGTAATTATAGCAGCAGTTCAAAAGAAGTTTTATTGGCAAATTTTGGATTAGGCTATGCACTTTATAATCAAGAAAAATATGCCAAGGCAAAAGTTCAATTTAGTGCTTTTGTAAAATATGCAAGCAAAAAAAATCCTAAATACGGTAGGGCATTAGTTCGTTTAGCCGATTGCGAATACGTTAGCAAGGATTATGCTACCGCATTAAAGCATTATGGCAGTTTGGTCAGTGGTGTTTTTAGAGAAAAGGATTATGCGTATTATCAAATGGGTGTTATTTATCATATCCAAAGTAAATACGAAGTTGCGTTAGCTCAATTAGATAGAGTACTTACCATTTACAAAACATCTCCTTATGTTGATGATGCCATATTCGAAAAGGCTGCGATTTATTTAGAAATGGGTTCTTACGAGTTAGCCATTGGCTCGTTTTCTCAATTGATAACCGAACACCCCAGAAGTAAGTATGTGCCATATGCATTAGAAAAAAGAGCATTATCTAACTTTAATAAAAAGGAATATGCCAGCACAGTTGCCGATTATGAGTTATTCTTAAAAAAATACCCTTATCACCCAAGCGTAAAAAATGTGCTACTTGGCTTACAACAAGCTTATACATTAGATGGCCGCCCCACAGCATTTAACGCTACACTTAATAGATTTAAAAATACCAATCCTGATATAGAAGGGCTAGAAGTTGTGGAGTTTGATGCGATTAAAGGATATTTTAATGAAGGACTATATGCCAAATCAGAAGAAGGGTTTAAAGGCTTTATTTCTAATTATCCTGAAGATCCTAATTTGCCAGAAGCCAAATTTATTTTGGCTGAATCACTTTTTAGGCAACAAAAGGATAAGGAGGCTTTAAAAGTGTATTATGAGATAGCTACAGATAATATTTTTGAGTTAATGTACCGAGTTTACGAACGAATTGCAGACTTGGAGTTTGATGATTATAACTATAAGGAGGCTATAAAATATTTTCATCAATTAAATGCTACGGCTATAAGTTCAAATCAGCAATATCGTGCAATAAGTGGCCTTATGAAATCTCATTATTATACCAATTCATACGATTCGGTTTTTGTATTTGCCCAAATGCTTTTAGTTGCCGAGGGTACTAGAAACGAATTTTTAGTAGCGGCTCATCTGTTTAAAGGCAAAGCCTTTTTTGCAAAGGGAGACTATGAAAATGCCGAAGCTGAATTTGTTAAAACCACAAAAATTGCGAATGACGAAAGTGGCGCAGAAGCTCAATATTTAATTGGCGAAATTAAGTATCTACAAGGTCAATTCGAAGCTTCTAATGAGGTGCTTTATACCGTAGCTCAGAAATATGGTAACTATGCTGAATGGCTAGATAAAGCATTCCTATTAATTGCCGACAATTTTGTAGGTAATAATGAGATTTTTCAGGCCAAGGCAACCTTGCAATCTATTATTGGTAATACTACTTCTAAAGTAACTAAGTCTAAAGCTCAAAATAGATTAGATAAAATTATTACAAAAGAAGAAGCGCAAATAAATGTAAATGATACACTACGTGTAATTGTAAAAGACTCGATTCCAGATGAATAAATATATATTAATCATATTGCTAATTACACCTTTCTACGGTTTTGCTCAGGTTGATTGGGAAAACCCTAAGGGAGCAATTAAAAACGAAGAAATTGTAATTGAAAAGGACAAGCAAATAAACTTGCCATCTGTTTCTAGAAGGTTTTCAGCAATTACACTAGAAGCTTTACCAATAGATACATCCGCAATAAAGTACACACCCAAAGAAATTACGATTGAGTTGCCTAAGATCCCCGTAAAACTGCGCCCTAAAACAATGAAAACTGAGGCACTTGATAAAACCTATTGGGGCAATTTTAAAGCAGGTTATGGCAGTTATGTGTCCCCTTATTTTCAGGCAGATGTCGCTTCCAAACGAAGCGATGAATATGCTGTGGCTATGCATTTTAAACACTTTTCGTCTAAAAATGGGCCTGTGGATGGCACTAACTCTGGTTTAAGTAATACAAATGCTTTTTTAAGTGGCAAGTTGTTTTTTAATAAAATTACCCTTGGTGCAAAAGCAGGAGGTAAATTTGATACGTATCATCTATATGGGTATGGAGCCAACCCCGTGCCCGAAACTAAAGATATAAGGCAGCGATTATCTAATTACTCTATGCGTGCAAACTTAACAGATAACGGTAAAAATGAAGCGTTTTTTTATACGCTAAATGCTGGAGCTAACTTTTTTCAAGCCAAAGATTTAGGTTGGAAGGAAACAGATTTGTTTGCCAATTTTAATGCAAATATAGCTATCACAGATTTGTTTGAGGTAAATATTGAAGGAGAGGTTCACACAACTCAAAATACTACAGTAATTGCAGGTGCAAAAAACAGGTTGTTTTATAGCATTAAGCCCGTAGGTGTTTACAAATACAACTCCTTCGATTTTGAGCTAGGAGCAGGAATTTATGTACTAAAGGATTCGATTAATAGTTTTGAGCATAAAACTTATATAACACCACATGTTGTAGGTCGATATAATTTTTCATCTGGGCATACCATTTCGGCAGGGGTAAAAGGAGATGTAACTTGGAAATCTGCGAGAATGCAATTTGATAAAAATCCATATTTAGGAGCTACTACAGTTATAAATAATGAAGTAAAACCAATTGATGTATTTGTTGAAGCTAACGGAAAGTTAGCACCTAAAGTGGATTTTGCAATTGGTTACCATACGGCTGTGTATAAAGTATTTGGGCAATTTGCAAATATTAGCTCTGACCAATCAACTTTTGAAATAGATTATTTAACAACCACCAATTTAATTCATTCTTTTAATGCACAGTTAGATTTTGTTTCAAGTAAAAATCTTCTCTTTTCTATATACGGCAAGTACCACCTATTTAGTTTTGATATGTTTGATCAACCTTTTCATTACCCTAACCTTGATGTTGGTTTAAAGGCTAAGTTTAATATGATGGATAAATTGGATGTAGAATTAGCACTCACTTATTTAGATGGCATTTATGCGCCAGTTATAAGCGCAACTAACGCATCTATTAAGCTTAATTCTATTTTTGATGTTAATTTGGCTGCTAATTATAAGATTAATAATTCCTTTTCTGTGTTTATGAAAATGCAAAATATATTGGGTAATCAATACCAATATTATTACCAATATCCATCAAAAGGATTCCAATTTTTAGCAGGTATTAGCTTCTCACTTTAAGCATTAGATTTAATTCCTTTTCAACTTGATTATACTATTCAATTTAGTTTTGCTATTTTTAATTTATAATAACAAACCATAATCCCAAAATAATGGACGAAAAGGATCCTAATGACGAAGAATTGAACCCAAAAGGGCAAGATGATATTAATGATGCTGATGACAGTTTTGGTCTTCCAGATTTAGAATATAAGCCTTTAGATGAAGATTCTGATGAATCTGATGGGGCTGAATCTTCAGAACCTGATACTAGTGAGGAAACTCAATCAGAGGAAAACGAATCTTCTGAGGAAGAGAATTTGCCAAGTGAAGAGGTTAACGAAGAAGCCACAGAAAGCTACTCATTTGATTCTACAGAGGAGGAAACAGATACTTTTGAATCAGAGGAAGAAGAAGATGAAAAGCCAACTCTTCGTTATCAGGTAGAAGAAAAAAGCTCAAACGCTCCTAAAATTATCGGGGGGATTATTGCTGTTTTATTAATTTCGGTGGCAATATGGTATTTTGGTTTTTACAAAATACAACAACAAGAATTAGCAGAAGCAGAGCGTGTGAAGCAAGAACAAATTGACGCAAAGGTTGCTGCAGATGCACAAGCATTAAAAGCCAAAAGAGATGCAGAAGCTGCCGCAGCAGCAGAGGAAGATCGTTTGGTAGTAGAGGCTGAAGAAACGACTAAAGCAGGGGTGCAAATACTAGAAGAACGTACAGGTCGTTACTATATAGTATTGGAAAGTTTTATCGATGAAGACTTTGCAAAAGACTTTGGTAACAAAATTGCTACAGAGGGAACACCAACCTTTTTAATACCTCCATACTCTAAAAAGAAAATGCAGAGAGTTGGTATTGGAGCGTATGAGTCAGTTGATGAAGCTCAAACAGCTTTAAATGAGTTATCTGAAGAATTTGGTACAGGAAAATGGATATTGAAATATTGACATGAATTTAGTGCAAATAACAACAACAGCCGCTGCAGATACCCTATCTGTAGTAGCTGATACAGGGTCGGTTCAAGTAATCGACCTTTTGTTTAAGGGCGGGGTAATGATGATACCCATCGCATTATTATCGCTAGTGGCAGTATATGTGTATGTAGAAAGAATACGTACACTAAAGCAGGCGTTAAAAACCCCTGAAGACTTTATGGAAAGAGTAAAAGGGTTAGTGACTTCAGGTGATTTAAGTGGAGCTAAGTTAGCTTGTGCTGAGTTAGATACCCCTGTTTCACGAATGATTGAAAAAGGCTTGAGCCGAATTGGCCATCCTTTGAAAAATATTGAGGTTTCAATCGAAAATGTTGGCAAAATCGAAATCTACAAGCTAGAGCGAAACTTACCTTTATTAGCAACCGTATCTGGAGCTGCGCCTATGCTAGGCTTTTTAGGAACCGTTATAGGTATGATTCAAGCATTTATGTCTATTGCGCAAGAAGAAGGAGCTGTAAGCCCAAAACTACTTTCGGCAGGGATATATGAAGCAATGGTAACAACTGCTGCAGGGTTACTTGTAGGTATTATTGCTTATTTAGGCTATAATTACCTTATTGCAAGGCTTAAAAAGGCAATACACTCCATGGAATATTCAGCCATAGAATTTATTGATTTATTACAAGAACCAAAGTAGTATGAACTTAGAATCGAAATATGAGGTAGATGCTAGTTTTAGTGTATCATCTATGACAGATATAGTTTTCTTGTTACTTATATTTTTTATGCTAACAAGTTCATTTATAACGCCTTCTGGATTGCCTGTTAATTTGCCTTCTACCAAAAAATCTAAAATTGTAATGCAGAAAACCGCAGTTACAATTACTGCAGATTTAAAATATTATATAAATAATAAACAAGTAGCTGAATCAAACCTTGAACGTGAATTGGCACGAGAAATAAGTGGGAGCGAAGCAATAATTACTTTACATGTAGATAAATCTGTGCCCACTGAATACTTTGTAAAAGTAGCAGGAATTGCTGCTGCATTAAATGCGAAAGTATCAATAGCCACCAAACCAGGAAAATAGTGATAGAAAAAGAAAAGGAAAAGAAAAATCAACAAATGGGCGCTATCATATCGGTAGGGGCGCATGTAGTTGTATTCTTACTTTTCTTATTTATAGTTGCTTGGCGTGCTCCTGATCCTCCAATGGCAGAAACTGGTATTGAACTTAATTTTGGATTAGATGATGCTGGTAGTGGTGATGTACAACCAGAGCCCAATACGCAGGCTACAGAAAGCGAAACAGAAGATGAGGCTGCTCCTGATGGGTTAGAAGAAACTCCCGAAGAAGTAATTGAAGAGGTTGTGGAAACTGTTGCTGAACCAACAGAAACAAATGATGCAGAAACTGAAGAAGTAATAACGCCAGTTAATAATACGCAAGAATCACCCGATGTAGTTGAAGAGATTCCTGAATCTGTAGAAAAAGAAGAGAAGAAAGCAGAAGTAAAAAAAGTAGAAGAAACTCCTAAAATGCCTCCTGTGTTATATCCTAATAATAAATCAGGAGCTGGCGGTAAAGATGGAGAATCTAGCGAAGCTCAAAATGCTAATCAAGGCGATCAACCTAATGTCGTTGGCGATCAAGGCGATAAAGATGGAACTGTTGATTCTAGGGCACTTTATGGAACTCCTGGCGGAGGTGGAGGTTCAACATTGCAGATGAGTGGATGGATGTGGGATTCAACTCCCAAACCAAATGATACTTCGTCTGAAAGTGGTAAACTTGTTTTTCAAGTTGTAATTGACAATAAAGGTAATATTGTTAGGGTGAAAACTGTTGAAAGTAGCGTAAGCCCGACTTTAGAAAAAGTGTACAGAGATGAAGTAATGAAACTTACTTTCTCAAAAACATCTGGAACGGGTGTTGCAACTACCTCCACAGGTACGATAACTTTTGTTATTAAAGCGCGGTAGTATCTATCAAAATCAATTTTTACTATTTTTATTTGCTATTTTTTCGGTTATAATTCTATCCGATTGAGAAAAATTATATTCAATTTCTTGTTCAGTAAACCCCATAGATCTTAGTTTGTCAATTAAACTAAGTTTGAGAATTCTATTATTCATTACTTCCTGCCCCTTCTCTTCCATTTCTTTTTTATCTTCCATAATTATTAATCAAGTCGAATTGTTTTACAAATATCTCTTGATACGGTTTAGTATTTTACAGAGAAAAACCTGATTTGCTTACTCGGTTAAATGCCTATTTAAAAAATTATAGATGGTTGGTTTTACTAATCAATTTGTATTAATAAATACATTACAGTTATTATAGGTGACCAAAAGAATGTGATTATTTATAATATTTTTTTTTAGAGTTACTACCTCAATATAAATTGGTAGTATCT
>CAZQWZ010000069.1:0-12142 GCA_964596935.1 uncultured Roseivirgaceae bacterium | reverse complement strand
TTGTCGCATACCGCCATACAACACTTTGGCTTCTCCTACTAGTCTAAGTTTTAATTGCTATGCTTGCCCCCTAACGTGTCCGCCTTTTTGCGGAGCTAAGTAACCCCGATATTCGTTGCACTCCAACGGGGCAGGCGCCACGCAGTACATTATAGAACAAAAATAATAATTTGCGTAATAGCTCGCTATTTTGCATAATATCAGAGCTGACGGGGTATCGGTGGTAAATCGATACTAAAACAATTTTAATTGGATTCTGTGAATTTGTTTGCATTCTTTACCTTGATTTTTAACGTATACTCTTATTGCATCTGCATTTGCATATTGTCCAACCGTATTCACATAATAATCACTTGTCTATAACTTACCTCCTCATAACTTTTGCTTTACCTCTGGGTGAAGATCAAAAATTTGGATCGCTGTTATACTCTTTATTATTTGAATTACTTTTTTAGGGGAATACATATGACTCTTTGTAATATGATGTTCATCCATAATACAAGGTGATTTTTTCACGCAACACCCGATGCAAGGCAAGCATCGGAGCATTCTTTTGATTAAACCAAATGGGCTTTCGCCCTGCAAATAAAAAAATGTGAGATATATGGCACATAAATAGCCGTTTTAACCATACCCCTTATCAATCAAAGGGATAAAGCTAATAGCCACTTACAATTAGTTATTGTAAGTGGCTATTAGTATAGGATTATTCTTCACTAAATAGAATTTGAACTTGCACCTTATAGTTACAATTAATTATTGAGAATACAAGCTATAATGATTAATACGGTGCACTTCTACTAATCTAACTATCTCCTTCTACCACCACGAGAATTGCCTCCTCGCGAACCACGATAATCACGTTTGGGAGCACCTGATCCTCCGCCACGCCTGTCCGATCTATTTCTTTGTGGTTTACTAAATCCGCCTCCTCCTGAGTTTCTAGAACGTTTCGGGCCTTCATCATCTCTATTTACTCGAATGCTTCTACCTTCAATTTCAAGGCCTGCAAATTTATCTTCAAATCCATTATCTGCTCCAGATTCTAGGTCAAAGAAAGTGCTTGTTTTTTGCATGCTGATGTCACCAACATCACCTCGCTTGACTCCCGCAGTATCCGAAATATAATGCACAAAATCAGGAATGGTCATTCCATCAATCGTTCCAATATTGATAAAGTATCGATTTTTCCCGTTGCCACCTGTATTTTCTCTTCTATCGCCTCTATCCCTTCGGTCTCCACGGTCTCTCCTATCTCCTCCTCTGTCAGAATCCCCTCGCCTGCCTTGGAGCTCGTTTAAATCACCTCCATTGCCATCTTGGATAATAAGATGATCTAACTGTGTTGTAATTAAGCGTTTAAGTAATTCATTCTCACTTAAATGAGAAAATTTTCCGTGTAAATGATACAGAATATCATTTGCTTGCTCATCTACTTCAGTGTTAAGAATAAGATTGGCCCAGTTGTTTATTCTACTAGATTTTAATTCTTCTATGCTCGGAACTTCAATCTTTTCAAAAGTTACTTTAATTCTTTTTTCTATTTCTGTTATTCTTCTTCCTTCTCGCGGATTGATAAATGCCAGTGAAATACCTTTTTTACCAGCACGCCCAGTTCTACCACTTCGGTGTGTATAGCTTTCTAATTGATCTGGTAATTGGTGATGCATTACGTGAGTTAAATCGTTTACATCAATTCCTCGAGCTGCCACATCGGTAGCTACAAGCAATTGCATTGCACGTGTTTTAAAGCGTCTCATAACAGCATCTCTCTGCGCTTGAGATAAATCGCCATGTAAAGCCTCTACTCCATAGCCCATAGCACCTAAATCATCCGCAATTTGTTGCGTTTCACGTTTAGTACGGCAAAACAATATAGCACGCATCTCTGGCTGAATATCCATAAACCTACGTATTGCAGCCACTTTATTGCCGCCTTTTGTAACTACATATTTGTGTGTAATATCAGTATTAGATTTTTGCTCTGCATTTATGGCTACTTCCAAAGGAGCATCCATATACTTTTTAATAATCCTTCTAATTTCTTTGGGCATAGTAGCCGAAAACAACCACGTAACACGGTTATCAAGGGTATGCGATAAAATATCATCAATATCCTCTTTAAAACCCATATTAAGCATTTCATCGGCTTCATCAAGCACAACATACTTAACATTGGTAAGGCTTATTGCTTTACGTTTAATTAAATCTAATAAACGGCCAGGTGTAGCAACTACAATTTGAGTTGGCTTTTTAAGGGCTTTAATTTGATTTACGATGTTGGCTCCACCATAAACTACTTCAACATTAATTTTATTATTATTTTTAGTAAACTCTTTTAACTGAGCAGCGGTTTGCTGACCCAATTCACGAGTTGGCGCCATAATAAGTGCCTGTGTTGCTCTATTATCTTCATCAATAAGTTCGATTAATGGTAGGCCGAAAGCAGCTGTTTTGCCTGTTCCAGTTTGTGCTAACCCAATAAAATCGGTTGGGTCATTTTCTAATAACTTAGGAATTGCTTGCTCTTGTATTGGGGTTGGTTTTTCAAAACCCATTTGATCTAGAACTTCTATAACAGAGTCTGAAAGTCCTAATTTTTTAAAATTACTCAAGGAAATTGTATTAAATGAACCGCAAAGGTAGGAAGTTAGTGTGGCTTTATAATATCATTTAAACTATTCCTGTAAAAAGTTGCAGTTATACTAATTAATGATTGGTAAAAAAGCTTTCGTAAATAGCTCCTTCATAGAATCGTATGGATAGACACCACGGATTTAAAGCATAGAAAATATATTTGAATTAAATAACATCAAATATATGATCATTCTGAATTTGTTTCAGAATGACGTGTTTATTAGTCTATTCGGAACTTATATGCGCAACCCTAAAACTTGATTTACTTTAAATCTTATTTCATTCTTGCTTCATGCAAGTTTTCTCTATTTCTTTGATTCGAATTTTAAACAACCACTTATTATGTTATTTACAGCACTTTATCATACCCACAAATTAGTAATTCTACTTTTCTTATCAATTTACTTTATTAAAACAGTTTTGCTTTTAATAGGCAAAACCGATGCATTAGATAAGTTTAGCAAGAAGATTAAAATACCAGAAATGATAGTTAGCACGCTGTTTTTATTAACTGGTGGTATTCTAGTAATGGATATTGCAGAATTCGGATTGTTATTTATAATAAAACTCGCTTTTGTTTTAGCTGCTATTCCATTAGCTGTAATCGCATTTAAAAAGAAAAAAAAGCTATTGGCAGTTATCTCATTATTTCTAATTATTGGAGCTTACGGCTTGGCCGAGGTAAACAAAGCCCAAATGGGCAAACGTAAAGATTTTAAAGAGGATGTAATTACAAGCCCAGAAGCAAGCAATTACGACCTTAGCTTGCACGGTAAGGCTTTGTATAATGTACAATGTGCCGTTTGTCATGGAAATGAAGGGACCGCTAAATTATCAGGGGCAAAAAACTTGCAAACAAGTAAGAAATCTAACGATGAAATTCATTCTATTATAAATATAGGAAAGAATACAATGCCTAAAATGGAAGGAAAGTTTGATGAGCAAGAGTTAAAAGCACTTGTTAAATACATTAAAGATTTAAGAAAATAGCTTTACTTCTACCTTCTTATAATTCTTTTGCACCTTGCTTTAGCTGCTCCCAAGTAGCAGAATTTAAAATAGGTTCTTTTTTATAGTCTTTTTCTTTAGAGTAAGTAATAATATATTCTGCTCTTTCTTTCGAATATGGATGAGAACTTATCCAAGAGAGGTATTCTTCTGTTTTAGGATCACTTCCCAAACTGTATAAAAAATCGGCAAAAGGTTCAGGATTAATATTGGCTTTAATTAAATAATCTACCGCTTTAATATCTGCATCTTCTTCCAACGATCTATCGTAAGCAGAGGACGTTAATGTTTTGAGAGACTCAATGAGCACTTGGGTATTTCCGTTTCCAGAAGTCATAGTAATTACAACAGCCAAGCCAATTTCCTTTACAAGCTTTTTCATTACGTGGCCGAGCTGTAAATGGGCTATTTCATGGCCAATTACACCTGCAAGCTCTGCTTCGTTAATTTACGGCTACTAATAAGCCTGAGTTTATCACCAAATGATTATTGGGAAGGGCAAATGCATTTACTTCGCTATTATTAGTAATATGTAGGCTTATGTCTTCTTTATTGATGCCATTTGCTTCGCAAATCTTAGAGAAGATACTATCTACAGGAAGAACAATGCTTTCAGCATTTATCTCATTATAACTTTCTTCATACAACTATACGTGTTACTTTTCGGGTAGCGCAGCTAGCAATAATACCTGCTATTATTACTATGGCAATAAGATTTAATTTTGATTTCATTATGTATGAGTTGATTTTAACTATTTATTTAAACAAAATTTTTCCTTTAGGTTTGGGAGAAATACGTTTTAGGTATAATTCTGTTTTAGATAATTTTTTGATTTTGTAAACAGTATTCTCTAATCGGTTAGTGGCATCTCTAGCATCGTGAACTAATAAAAGCTCTGTACCATTTAATATCCATTTACCCGACATATACTCATAATCGTTGTTTTTGTATCCAAACTTATGATCGATACCTAACGAAAATTCATTGCCAACTTCCAATCGAAAGCCGTCCATTTTTTTAAGCTTACCTAGTTTTTTTCGTTTAACATCCACTATTGTCCATTTACGAGCAGAAAGTAAGCTTTCTTGTTGCCGCTTGTTTCGGTCTTGAGCTTGGCTATTAGTAGGGAGTAAAAAAGCTATAATAACAATTAATAAGAAGCTTTTTGATAAAAATCGGGGTGTTTTCATGGTGTTAATTTAATAGTATAATGATATAGAATTTGGTAAGCCTAATAGATTAATTTATTTATAAATTCATCTTGTTTATTAATACGAATAGCCTCTAAATAAGCACTGCCAATAATTGCGCCATTAGCATATAGGTTTGCTTGCTCTACCATTTTTTTATTTGAGATTCCAAAACCAATCATTATTGGAGATGTTAGATTCATTTCCTTTATCCTTTTAAAATATAAAATTTGTTGTTCTAAAAAACCTTCCGTTTTTGCTCCAGTTAACGAATTATCAGATACAATGTATAAAAAGGCACTGCAAGCCTGGTCAAATTTATTAATTCGCTCTGTTGAAGTTTGTGGCGTAATTAAAAATGAAATATTGATGTTGTACTTCTCAAATAATGATTGATATTCTTTTACATATACTTCATAGGGCAAATCGGGTATAATTAAACCATCCACCCCAACTGCTTTACAGTTAATCAAAAATTGCTCTACTCCTACTTGTAAAACCTGATTAAAATACCCCATAATTAGTATGGGTGTATCATTATGTTGCTTTCTGATTTGTGCAATTTGTTTAAAAGTAAGCTCAATAGTTAATCCATTGGCTAACGCTTGAGCACTTGCTTTTTGAATTACCGCGCCATCTGCTAATGGGTCAGAGTATGGCATGCCCACCTCAATGATGTCGATGCCACTAGTAATAAGCTGATTAACAAGCTTTGGTAAACTATCGAGTTTAGGGTAGCCTGCTGTAATAAAGATATTGATTAGCTGCTTTTGTTGTGCAAATATTTTATCTAGTCTATTCATAGTTATAGTGTCTCAAAGTGACTTTCTAATCTTAGAAGATTTCTCGTGCCTCGAAATTGAAAAGGAGTTATGTAAATTATTCATTTTTATATAAACTGTTTGCTTTACTGTATAATTACTGAAATTAGTCATTCTGAGAGCGGAATTTAAAAAAAAAATCAGCGTAGGGAAATGACATTTTTTAGTATCGTCATTGCGAATCCTATCATTAATTATAATGTTTCTAATAGTGTAAATGGGATGAAGCAATCTGTTCATTATTTAATAAAATTCTAATTTTTAGCAATAATTTTATAGTGCTGATAATCAATTTATTACAAACTACGTCAATGGTAGTGAGTTTAGGGTGACTCTTTTTTTTAACAAGGAAAAACTTTTAACGTACGTCATTGCGAACCCTTTTCTTAAAATTCTAAATTTCAAAAATGTATTTAGGGTGAAGCAATCTGTTTATTATGAACAGGTTGTTTTGCCCTGCAAAAAGCAGGGTTCGCAATGACGGTTAAGGTGCTATTCATTTTCAAAGTGGTTTATGTAGGTAGCCATATCTTTATCTCCTCTGCCTGAAAGGTTAATAATAACCACATCTGTTTCTTTAAATTTCATTTTTTCGAGAGCAGCAATGGCATGAGCTGATTCTAATGCAGGGATAATTCCCTCCTTTAGTGTTAGAAACTTAGCCGCATCCAACGCCTCATTATCTGTGGCCGAAAATGCTTTACACCTACCCGTTGACATTAAATGAGCCAGCATTGGGCCTATGCCTGGGTAATCTAACCCAGCAGAAATACTATGTGGCTCAATAATTTGACCATCTTCGTTTTGCATCACCAAAGTTTGATTGCCATGTATAATGCCAAAACTGCCTAACTGAAATGTTGCTGCCGAATAACCAGAATCAACCCCCTTACCTGCTGCTTCTACGGCAATTAACTCAACATCTTCATCTTCAATAAAATGATAAAATGCACCTGCCGCATTGCTTCCGCCACCTACGCAGGCAATTATATGCGTAGGTTTTAAAATTTTATGTTCAACCATAAGTTGTTCCTTAATTTCCTTACTTATTACTGATTGCAGCCGAGCCACTAAGTCTGGGTATGGGTGTGGCCCCACTACAGAGCCTATAAGGTAATAGGTATCTGGGTTGGCAATCCAATACCGAATGGCTTCGTTGGTAGCATCCTTTAGGGTTTTACTGCCCGATAAAGCAGGTATTACTTCTGCGCCTAGCATTTTCATACGAGCCACATTGGGAGATTGGCGCTCGATATCTATTTCGCCCATAAATACTTTGCAAGGTAAGCCTAATAGTGCACAAGCAGTTGCGGTTGCTACTCCGTGTTGCCCAGCTCCTGTTTCTGCTATAATGCTAGTTTTGCCCATTTGCTTAGCAATTAATATTTGACCAAGTGCATTGTTTATTTTGTGAGCTCCTGTGTGGTTTAAATCTTCTCGCTTTAGAAAAACATTGGTTTTATAGTGACTAGATAGATTCTGAGCTTTATACAAAGGGGTTGGCCTGCCCACATAATTTTTTAGCAAGTCTGCTAGTTCTTGTTTAAAGTCTTCTGATTCTAAAATGGAAATGTAGTTTGTTCTAAGCTCTTCTACATTTTTATGGAGCATTTCCGGAATAAATGCACCTCCAAATTTGCCATAAAATCCGTCTTTGGTTGGGTTAATCATAGTTTCAATTTAGTTAAAAAGGCAGATAATTTAGCAATATCTTTAATGCCTGGGCTTATTTCAAACTTACTGTTAAGGTCGATACCAATCATTTTAGGATGGTTTATATTATTAATGCTTTCAACATCACTTTCGCTTATTCCACCACTCAATATGAATGGCTTTTCTAATTTATAGTCTTTCAAAAGGCTCCAATCAAACTTTTTTCCGCTTCCTCCATAGGCATTTGATGCCGCATCCAATAAAAAACAATAACAGCTTGATAAATAGCTATTTATATTTATTTGATTAAAGTTATTATTTATCTGAAATGCCTTAAATACAGGTCTAATTTGATTGATTCTTGCACAAAAATCAGGTGTTTCATCACCATGCAATTGAATATAGTCTAAGTTATACTCCGCTATTTTCTGAATAATTTCTTGCTCTGTAGCATTTACAAAAACCCCTACTCTTTTGGCATCACTACCGTGTGGCTGCTCAACCTCTACTGGGTTACTTACAAACCTTTTAGATTTTGAATAAAATATAAAACCAACACAATCGGGCTTTAGTGCGCACACCTCTTTTAAATTTTGAGATTGCATATTGCCGCACACTTTTATAAGCAACTTGTTAGGCATCTAAAAGAGCGTTTAAAGATGTATTGAGATTAGAAAACGCCACTATTGGGTTTGTTTGTTTCATAAAATACTCGCCTAATAAAAAACCTCTAAACCCTTCATTAAACAGTATTTCTATCTCTGCAATGCTAGATAGTCCACTTTCGGATATTAATGGCGTATTGCCAATTGAGGAGCCTAATGCATTTTTAATGTAAATTGATTGATTAATATCTACTTCAAAGGTTTTTAAGTTGCGGTTGTTAATGCCAATAATGTTTTCATTACCACTAATTTTATCGATTTCTTCTTCATCGTGCAATTCAAGTAGCACTTCTAATTTAAGCGATTGTGCTGTTTTTGAAAAATCTTTAATCTCCTGCTTGGTTAAAATGGCAGCAATAAGCAATATAGCGTTTGCTCCCATCGCTTTTGATTCGTAAAGTTGGTATTCATCAATTATAAACTCCTTGCGTAAAATGGGCTTATTGGTGATTGCTCGAGCAATCTCAAAATCATTCTTTTTCGCTTTAAAATAACTTCTATCGGTTAAAACAGAAATGCCAGACGCACCATTTGTATCATATCCAGTTACAATCTCTTCTACTGTGCTGCTCGGATTGATAATCCCTTTCGAGGGAGAAGCCCTTTTAAACTCTGCAATTATCCCTGGCCTTTTGATAAGTGCATCTGCAAGAGATATTTGCTCAATCTTCTGCCTTTCAATTTGCTCCACAAGCTGTTTTATTGAAACGGCCTTTTTGGCTTCTGCCAATTCATTTTTTTTTGTGGCCACTATTTGTTCTAAAATATTACCCATCAATCAATTTCTTAAAATTAATATTTGCCTTACCCGACAAAAGCGCCTCTTCTGCTTCTGTATAGCAGTTATTAAGCGTATTACCCGTTAATGTATGTATCGCAAGTGCGGCATTGGCTAGCACCACCGCATTTTGAGGCTTGGTTCCTTTACCCTTAAGAATGGTTTTGAAAATACTAGCCGCTTCTTCAATATTTTTTCCTCCATATATATCAGAAGGCATTATTTTGTGCGAATTCATAAAGCTTTCTGGCTCATAAATACCATCGAAACTATTGGATATTACACGTGCATTATCGGTTAAGGTAATTTCATCGTACCCATCCAAGTTATGTACAATGGTATAATTCTTATTGGTTTGCTGAAACAGGTATTGGTATTGTCGAGCAATATGTAAATCATACACTCCTACCATTTGATATTTGGGCTGAGCAGGATTTACCAAAGGCCCCAACATATTAAAAAACGTTTTAATACCTAGGTTTTTACGAATGCCACCTACCTCTTTTAATGCAGGATGAAATAAAGGTGCGTGGATAAACGTAAGATTGCATGCTTCTAGCTGACCCGATAATTCTTTACTAGTGTTAGAAAATTGATAGCCTAGCGCTTCTAGCACATTAGAGGAGCCACTAATGGAGGTAACTCCATAGTTTCCGTGCTTTGCTACTTTATAGCCTGCTCCTGCTACAATTACCGCTGTAAGTGTAGATATGTTAAAGGTGTTTTTGCCATCGCCACCAGTGCCGCATAGGTCAATGGCACTTGAAGTGTCTATATCTAATGGTATAGCAAGCTCTAATAATGCTTTCCTAAAACCCGATAGCTCATTGGTTGTTACTGGTTTATGCCAATAATGCGTAATAAAGGCGGTTATATGCGCTGCACTAAATTTACTGTTTCCTATGCCTTTCATTATTTCAAAAGCCTGAGGCTCTGATAGGCTATTGCCTTCTAATAGATATTCTAAAGTTGCTTTCATTAGTTTAGTTTGTCATTCCTGCGAAGGCAGGAATCTGTTCAATTCTGTTATTCACTTTAAGAGATTCCTGCCTTCGCAGGAATGACGGTGTTTTGGTTGATTTTAGAATACATCTATATCCTAGTTAAAAAATTGCTAATCATCTGCTTACCATCTTTGGTAAGGATAGATTCTGGATGAAACTGAACGCCTAAAATGGGCAACGTTTTGTGGCGTAAAGCCATTATTTCTTTCTCTGGCCCTAAGCATATTGTTTCTAATTCCGAAGGAAAGTTGTCTGGGTTTACAATCCAAGAGTGGTATCTGCCGGCCTCAAACTGCTTAGGAATTTGGGTAAATAACGCATTAGGTTTAGTAATTTCTATTGTACTACTAACGCCATGATACACTTTATCTAGGTTTAACAAAGAACCCCCAAAATGCTCTGCAATAGCCTGTTGCCCTAAACAAACACCGAGTGTTGGCGTTTCCAACTTCACCAATTCTGCAATGGCATTACTTAAATTCCCTGCTTCATTAGGTAACCCTGGCCCTGGTGATAATATTACATGGGTAAAATCAGCTAGTACAACCGAATCTAATACATCGTTTCTTATAACAGTTGGTCGGTTACCTGTTACTTCTTCAACCAATTGCACCAAGTTGTAGGTAAACGAATCGTAATTATCTATGAGTAGTACTTTGTTCATAATTGTTCTGCCAATTTAATTGCTGCGTTAATTGCTCCAAGCTTATTCTCAACTTCTTGCAATTCATTTTCTTCTACTGAGTTTATCACAATTCCTGCTCCTGCCTGATAATGTAATTTATTATTCTTGCTCATTAAACTTCGTATCATAATAGCCATATTTAGATCACCATTAAAATTAATATAGCCAATGGCTCCACCATAAAAACCTCTAGTCTGTTTTTCATAGCTATTAATAAGTTCAATGGCCTTGTATTTGGGTGCACCAGATAAAGTGCCTGCCGGAAACGAATCTGCTAATGCCTTTATAGGGCTTGATTCTGCCCTAAGCTTACCTTTAACAATGGATACCAGATGGATAACATGGCTAAAGTGTTGTAAATGCTTTTCTGTACCCACCACCACTTTAGTGCTTGATTTTGATAAATCGTTCCTTGCCAGATCAACTAACATAGCATGTTCGGCATTTTCTTTAGGATCCTTTTTGAGCTGTTCTGCTGCTACAGCATCTTTAAGATCATCTCCAGTTCGTTTAACCGTACCAGCTATGGGGTGAATTTCTGCATTGCCACTTTTAATAATAATTTGAGCCTCAGGTGAAGAACCCATTAGTTTAAAGTTACCATAATCGAAGTAAAACAAATAAGGAGAAGGGTTTATCGATCGTAAAGCCCTATATACATTAAACTCATCGCCTTTAAACGGCTGACTGTAAGGCCTAGAAAGCACCAGTTGAAACACATCGCCTCTTTTACAGTGCTGTTTGGCTTTGGTTACCAGTTGCTTGTAGTCATTATCTGTTATTGGGCTATTCTTTTCTTGGGCACTAAAGGTAAACTGTGCACCGTTTGATTGGTTTATTAGTTTTTTGATTTTATCAATTCCACTTTTGGTATTTTCTGTTAACTTATTTTCGATGATATGCAGCTTGCTATTAAAATGATCAAATGCTATGATAAACTTGTAATAATGAAATTGGATTTCAGGAATATCAGATTGACTCATTGTGTTAAAGGAATCGAAATAACGAACAGATTCAAATGTTAAATAGCCAAAAGCTCCATTAAAAGTTTTAGCGATAGGATTATCTGTAATTAAATTATATTTAGTCTGAAAGGCTTCTAACTCAGTAACAACATCAGATGTATCTCCTTTTGCTTCAAAACTATCAAAGGGCTCTATCCCTATAAACGAATAACTATTCTCTTTGCCTTGATAATCTGAACTTTCAAGCAAAGCGGATATTGGAAACTGTTCTCTAATTTTTAGGTAAACACTAACTGGCGTAACCAAATCGCCTATTTGAGTATAAACTTGGGTATATAATTTCTGTTTCATTTTATTCGGGTTCCTCTATCAGAGTCCTCTGCGAGTGACTCTGATGAGGTTGATAATTTCTGTTTCATTCTTAATTTTAAGCATAAAAAAAGCCTGTCCGCAAGTAAGCGGACAGGCCATATATTTTTACATATTAATAGTCCCTTCACTCACTGTGTGTAAATAAAAGCCACCACCAATTTGTATTTATTGCTATTTTCATACGGCAAATTTAAACGGATTATTTTTTAAGATGCAAGTGTGTGTGAAAGTTTATTTTTAGAGTTTGAAGTAAACCGTGTAAAACCATAATTAGACAAGGTTCAACAGCCTAAGTTAAACACCAAATCCTTTTGTTAAATGGTTCACACGCTATCTAAAATCAATTAATCGCAAAGCAAAACG
>CAZQWZ010000068.1:0-12257 GCA_964596935.1 uncultured Roseivirgaceae bacterium | reverse complement strand
CTAAGAGATGATGGCTATTGTTTTTAAACGGTCTTATTTAGTGTTTAACAGATAAAAACCTATACCATTTAGGTGTTATTGGGTGTCCGTTATTTGTGTTTTGCCATTCTAAAGGTTAGTCCAATTAGCAAAAAATCAGAACATGTTGCCTTGCTGCATATAGACCTAACAGGTTTTTTTATTCCACAATTATCAAAGTTTAGAACTTTGATAATTGTGTTTAATTAGGTGAATTTAAAATACTCCTAGCTGCTTCAATCGAAGCTACTTTACCACCAATAATATCGGTAAGCGATTTATAATCAATGCCATTGGTTAATAACTTTTGTAGTTCAGAAGTTATCCTATTTGTGGTGCATTCGTGTTGAAGCAACTCCAGAACAATTTCTTCATTTACAATTAAGTTAACCAAACTCATGTATTTTACTTTAACAATTCGGCTACCAATGGCATACGAAATGGGGCTTGTTTTATAAATTACAACCTGTGGCGTATTAAATAAAGCGGTTTCTAACGTAGCAGTACCCGAGCATACAATCGCAGCCTTTGCAAAATTCAAGAGGTCGTAAGTTTGCTCAAAAACCAGTTTTGCGTTCTTATATTTTGCAATAGTATCATACATTTTAATAGGTAAATTATCTACGCCTGCCACCACAAATTGCTTATTGGGAAATTGCTCAATTACCGAGGCAATGGTGGGTAATATCTTAGTTAGCTCTTGCTTTCTGCTACCTGGAAGTACCGCAATAAATTCGTTTTCTAATTTATTATTAGGAATAAAATCCAGATTTATTTTATGGGCTTTAACAGCTTCAACCACAGGGTTGCCCACATACTCCACCTGCCAATCAAATTTTTTATAAAAATCTACTTCA
Organism: uncultured Roseivirgaceae bacterium; assembly: GCA_964596935.1. Taxonomy (GTDB): domain Bacteria; phylum Bacteroidota; class Bacteroidia; order Cytophagales; family Cyclobacteriaceae; genus JAKISE01. Next base: position 11,382 of record CAZQWZ010000068.1, on the reverse strand, counting down.
AAAGGTAATATGCACAGCATTTTATCAACACGAGCTTTTATTTTATAGGCCCTATTTTGATTCCAAGCCCACACTTTAGGCGAAATATAATACACTACTTTAAAGCCTTCTTTTTTAGCAAAAGCGGCAATTTTTAAATTGAATCCGCCATAGTCCACTAATATAACTACATCGGGCTGCCATTGGCTTATATCTTTTTTGCACTGCTTAATAAATTTTGAAATAGTAAAAATATTAAGCACTACTTCGATAAAACCCATAAAGGCGAGTTCTTTATAGTGTACAACCATTTTGCCCCCAACTGCTTGCATATAATCGCCACCCCAAAACCGAAATTCAGCTTTAGCATCTTGTGCTTTTAGGGCTTTCATTAAATTTGAGGAGTGTAAATCTCCCGATCGTTCGCCTGCAATTATATAGTACTTCATCTTAACATATTAGAGGCACAATATTACTTGATTTTTCTTCTAGCTTCCGACTTCCAACTCCAAATTTATTATCCGAAGCTTTAGCGTAGGATAACTTTTCAATTTATTATCCAAAGCTTTAGCGAAGGATAACTAACTTGCAATCTATGCAAATGAAAAAAACATCATTACTTCTGTTAACTCTTATAATTCATTTGTCACTTACGTCATCTTGCCAAAACAAAAAAAAGGCTATGCACAACTTTACTAACAAACTGATCGAAGAATCGAGTCCATATTTACTGCAACATGCACATAACCCTGTGGATTGGTACCCGTGGGGAGATGAAGCATTGGAAAAGGCAAAAAAAGAGCAGAAGCTAATTATAGTAAGTGTTGGTTATGCCGCCTGCCATTGGTGCCATGTAATGGAGCACGAATCGTTTGAAGATACCGTAGTTGCTAACTTGATGAATAAGCACTTTGTTTCGATAAAAGTTGATAGAGAAGAGAGGCCAGATATTGATCAAGTGTATATGGATGCCGCTCAAATTATGACAGGGCAAGGAGGATGGCCGTTAAATGTAATTTGTTTGCCTGATGGACGGCCTATTTATGCAGGCACCTATTTCCCGAAAGATAACTGGATGAAAGTACTAAACAGCGTGCAAGATTTTTACGTAAAAAACCCCGAAAAGGCAATTGATCAAGCTACTAAAGTGCAAAATGGAGTGGCTCAAATGAGCATTGTTAATGTGGGTGATGCCAAGCCGTTTGAACAAAAACAACTTGATAAAGCTGCCACAGATTGGATTAATAGCATTGATAGCAAAAAAGGAGGGAGAAGGGGGAAGATAAAATTTCCGATGCCAATATCACTTAATGCTTTACTAAATTACTCTACCGATTATGATAATCAGAAAGGAAAGCAAGTAGTATTAACAACCTTAGACCATATGGCGTATGGCGGTATATATGACCAAATTGGTGGAGGTTTTGCTCGTTACTCTACAGATGCTGAATGGCATATTCCGCATTTTGAAAAAATGCTTTATGATAATGGGCAACTTTTAAGTGCCTATAGCAATGCCTATAAGCTAACCCAAAATCCACTTTATGCACAAGTAATAAGAGAAACTATTGAGTTTTGCAAAAGAGAACTTTATGATGGGAGTGCTGCTTACTACTCATCGTTAGATGCGGATAGTGAAGGAGAAGAAGGAAAATATTATGTATGGAGTAAAGCGGAAGTAATTGATATAATTGGCAACAACCAATCAGATTATCTAGCATATTATGATGTTTCAGAGGGAGGCAATTGGGAAGAAAAAAATGTGTTTAGAACATTAACTCCTTTACCTGAATTTTGTCAAACCAATAGTCTTGGTATTAAAGAATTTCAAGCCCAAATTGAAAAGAATAATTCTACCTTATTAAAGGTTAGAGAAGCTAGAATTCATCCCGCATTAGATGATAAAATACTTACTTCTTGGAACGCACTTATGGCAACAGGATTAGCTGATGCTTACGAAGCCTTGGGTGATGAAATCTATAAAATTGATGCCCTAAAAACAGGCAATTTCATTTGGAGCACGATGTGGAATGGGTCTCAATTGAGAAGGAATTATAAAAATGGTGAGGCTACCATTAATGGGTTTAGCGAAGATTATGCGGCAACCATTCAGGCATTTATAAAACTGTATCAAATCACTTTTGATGAAGTTTGGCTTAATAGGGCAAATGCATTAATGGACGTTAGTTTTAAGAACTTCTTTAACCATGATAATGGATTGTTCAACTTTAAATCATCGGAAGATTCAAATTTATATGTTCAAAAATCTACGATTGATGATAATGTGATTCCTTCGGCTAATTCTATGATGGCTTTAAATTTATACTATTTAGGCCACTATCTGTATAACGAAGGTTATTTGAAACAATCTCAAAATATGTTGGCATCAGCATTACCTTTTATGGAGCAGCAAGCTTCATTTTATTATAATTGGTTTGAGCTATACCGAAGAATGCTTAAAGAACCTTACGAAGTTGCCATTGTGGGCAATGATGCCGAAGGCATTAGAAAGGAAATAGCAAAAGAGTATTTACCCAATGCCTTATTATTAGGAGGTAAAACAGAAGGTAATCTTGAGCTGTTAAAAATGAAATTGCAAGAAGGCAAAACAATGATTTACGTATGCCAGAATAAAACCTGCAAACTACCTGTTGAAAATGTGGCTAATGCATTGAAACAGATGGAATAATATCTCACGCTTTCTATCGTCATTCCTGCGAAGGAAGGAATCTGCCAATCGTTTAGCCCTAGTGTTTACTTCCTATACTGAGAAAAAGCGAAGCATCTTCTACTACATTTTTTTGTTCTCTTATAAGATTCTTCGGCTAAGGCCTCAGAATGAAAAAAGAAAGGTGGGCTGTTTGTGGTTGTAAAATGCAGTAGAGCTTAATTTCTTACTAATTTTGCTAAACACAATCTTTTCCTTGTTTGTGCTGAAAAGCGAAGCATCTTCTACTAAATGAAAGTCAATTAAAACATCTGCGCTAATCCACGTAATCTGCGGGAGCCTCACTATGCCACTTTCAGCTTGCTATACTTCGATTTACTAATTTTTTTCTCAGCGTAATCTTTTGTAATAACTAGTTTGTCAACGTTCTCCTCCGAAGGTAATTCAAACATTGCATCGGTTACAATGGCTTCGCAAATAGATCGTAAGCCCCTTGCACCAAGCTTAAACTCAACGGCTTTGTCAACAATAAAGTCTAGTGCAGAAGGTTTAACTTCCAACCTAATTCCTTCCATTTCAAACAATTTTTCATACTGTTTGATAAGCGCATTTTTAGGCTCTGTTAAAATTCTTTTTAAAGTATCTCTACTTAATGGGTTAAGGTGGGTTAGTACAGGCAACCTGCCAATTAGTTCTGGTATTAGCCCATAACTTTTTAAATCCTGTGCGTTGATATACGATAGTAAATCTACTTCTTCAATATCTTCGTTCTGACTTATTTTGCCAAATCCAAGAGGTCTAGTATTAATTCGTTTGGCAATTTTTTTAGTAATTCCATCAAAAGCACCACCACAAATAAATAGAATATTTTCGGTGTTAACGCTTATCATCTTTTGATCGGGGTGCTTACGGCCACCTTGAGGTGGCACATTTACTTCAGTACCTTCTAAAAGTTTAAGCAATGCTTGTTGTACGCCTTCGCCACTTACATCTCTAGTTATTGAGGCATTATCTGATTTGCGCGCAATTTTGTCAACTTCATCAATAAATACAATGCCACGTTCAGCTGCTTCAACATCATAATTTGCTGCTTGTAGCAAGCGAGTTAATATACTTTCAACATCTTCGCCCACATAACCAGCTTCGGTTAAAACAGTAGCATCTGCAATGCAAAAAGGCACTTCTAATGTTTTGGCAATTGTTTTAGCAAGGTAGGTTTTTCCAGTTCCAGTTTCGCCTACCATTATAATATTAGACTTTTCGATGTAAACATCATCATCGGTTCGTTTCTGCATCAAGCGTTTGTAGTGGTTATAAACCGCCACAGACATATATTTTTTGGCTTCATCTTGGCCAATTACATATTCGTCAAGAAACTTTTTCATATCGGCAGGCTTAATAAGCTTAAATTGAGGAACCGATTCAGTCTCCGTTTTATTTTCCTCATTTAAAATTTGTTGCGCTTGGCTAATACACTTATCGCAAATATGCGCGTGTATTCCCGAGATCATTAAATCAACATCTTTCTTATTTCTACCACAAAATGAACAAGTAACTTCAGCCATATTTTTAATTTTTAACCTTGCAAAGGTAATTAAATGAGGATAAAGTCATTTAATTACCTTCATTTGATTTTGAATCTTTATTTATCTTTGATTAAAACTTCATCAATCAAGCCATATTTTTTAGCTTCAGCAGCGCGCATCCAGTAATCTCTATCCGAATCCTTTTCGATTTGCTTAAATGTTTTACCACTGTGTTTTGCTAAAATTTCATATAAATCTTTTTTCACTTCTATGATTTGTTTCAGAGATATTTCCATATCGCTTGCTTGGCCTTGGCTTCCTCCTAAAGGTTGATGAATCATAACACGAGAGTGAGGAAGAGCAGATCTTTTTCCTGCTTCGCCAGCCGCCAATAACACGGCACCCATAGAGGCCGCCAAACCAGTGCAAATGGTAGCTACTTCGGGGCGTATATATTGCATAGTATCGTAAATGCCTAGGCCTGCATAAACACCGCCACCGGGGCTATTGATGTACATTATAATGTCTTTTTTAGGATCAGAAGATTCTAAAAACAATAATTGAGCAGTAATAATATTGGCAATATTATCATCAATGGGCATTCCTAGGAAGATAATTCTATCCGAAATTAATCTACTAAACACATCAATTTCTCTAAAATTACCAGGTCGTTCTTCAATTACAGAACGTGTCATGCTTTCAATATAATGTCCGTATCTATCTATATTTGATCCGCTTACACCCTGGTTATGGATGGCGAATTTTCTAAATTCATTATTTTCCATGTAGCTATTATTTATTGTTAAAATTGAACCCTCCTTTTAAACAATGTCGAAGAAGGGCTGCTTTATATTGCAATTTATAAAGGAAACGAAAGCTTATCAAAGATGATTCAAAATTTGTAATTTTATTTACAAAAAAAGGAGGTCAATCCGACCTCCTTTTTAATTTCTCTATGATAGAAATTCTTAATTAGAAGCTAATTTTCTGAAATCATCAAGCGATACTTTTTTTGTATTAATAGTAACGTTTTCAATTACATGTTTATATATTTTTTCAGCAGTAACTTGGTTGTAAATAGTGGTGTAATGCTCTCCATCATTTGCTTTAAGATAGCTATCAGCAAACTCATCCATTTTATCGCCTAATTGTTGAATTACAGATGGCCCACCAAATTGCTCGGCAAGTGTTTCGATTGCTTTTGCCTTAATTTCATCATTAGTAACTTCAACCTTGCCTGCCTCGGCAATTTTGTTTCTAATTAAACTCCACTTAAGTTCAGATACATATAAATCAAATTCAGATTCAATTTGCTCTTTGGTAATTTTGCCTTCGTTTGAAACAAATAGCCATTCTCTTAAAAACTCATTTGGAGTTTCAATTTTTATTTTATCCACAAAATAGTCTCTAATGTCTCTTTCTAATAAGAAACCAGATTCTTTTTCGTAATTCTGAGAAATGGAATCTTCAATTTTTGCAAGAAACTCTTTCTCCTCTTTAATTACATCTTTACCAAAAAGTTTATCAAATAAAACTTGGTTGATTTCTGCAGCAACTTTTCGGTTTACATTAATAACTTCAATTTCAATTTCGCCTGTTAAATCAGCTACGGCATTTGCTTCAATTCCTAAAGTTTGAGCAATTTGCTCATCAGATGAAAATATCTTTTTAGGATCAAAAGTTATTTTATCTCCTTTTTTAACACCCATAAATTGCTTAGCATCTTTTTTACTAAGGTCTTTGGTTTCAATAATTCCATTAGATTTTAAATCGCCTTCAGCCTGCGAAAAAGAACCATAAATAGCATCTCCTTCTTCACTAACCTCAGGGTTAGTCATATCGCCATATTGGTTTTTTAAGTTATCAACCGTTTCGTCAATCACTTTTTTATCAACCTTAATTTCGTTTTTTGTGATTTTCTGTTTTTTAGAAAGGTCAACTTCAAAATCATCTACCAGCCCAATTTTATACTCAAAATCAAAATCCTTTTGTGTATCCCAATTAATTGTGTTGGCTTGCTCTCTGTTTGGCAAAGGCTCTCCTATTATATTAAGCTTATTTTCCTTAATATAATCACTTAATCCATGAGAAATCATATGATTGATTTCATCAACCAAAATAGATTTGCCGTACATGTTCTTTATCATGCTTAAAGGCACTTTACCCTTTCTAAAGCCTTTAATTTCAGCTTTCTTAGAGTATTCTTTTACTTTTTTCTCAACCTTTGGTTTGTAATCGTTTTCCAATAGGCTAACTTTTATAGAAGCCTCGGTTGAATTTTTTTTGTTTAATGTAATTTCCAAAACAAAACTGTTTAATAACGTAAATAAAAAAACCCTCAATCTCGATATCTATTTATCGTGACCGAGGGTTGTAGTGCGGATGAAGGGAGTCGAACCCCCACGCCTATTAAAGCGCTAGATCCTAAGTCTAGTGCGTCTACCAATTTCGCCACATCCGCAAATGGAGTGCAAAGAAACTAATTTATTTTAGTATAGCCAATAGCTTAAAAAGATTTTTTTGATGATTAGTGTATTTTTTACAATTGCCTTTTTCATTATCCATATTATGGCAAATTTAGTTAGAGAGAAAATGGCCTCTATAATTATGACGATTTAATAGAAAATTTAGCAATACAACTAAATTTTGGGCATAAAAATTTATTTATTTATCATCTTTGTAATACTTAATATGATAGATAAAAAACAGCTTGAAGAAGAGAATAAGGAACTGATACGAAAGTACCGTAAGCTGCTTAGGCATGCGAAACCATTTCTTAAAGACGATGATTCAAAAATGATTCGTAAAGCTTTTAATTTATCAATGGAGGCGCATCAAGGAATGAGGCGCAAGTCAGGCGAGCCTTATATCTTTCACCCGTTAGAAGTAGCACAAATTTGTGTAGAAGAAATTGGCCTTGGAACCACTTCAATAGTTTCTGCCCTGCTGCACGATGTTGTTGAAGATACCGATTATGAAGTTGAAGATATTCAAAGAGAATTTGGTAAAAAGGTTGCGCAAATAATTGATGGATTAACCAAAATATCTGGAGTAGGCACTAATCAAGATTTAGCCCAATCAGAAAATTTTAGAAAAATGCTTTTAACGCTTTCACATGATGTGAGGGTGATATTGATAAAACTGGCTGATAGGTTGCACAATATGCGCACACTAGGCAGTATGCCAAGGCATAAACAATTAAAAATTGCTTCAGAAACTATTTTTCTATATGCACCATTAGCGCACCGGCTTGGATTGTATGCCATAAAATCTGAAATGGAAGACCTCCATTTAAAATACACACACGAGGAGGTTTATAAAACTATTATAGATAACATTAAAATCACAAAAGAAGTACGTGATCGGTTTATTAGAAGATTTACACGGCCTCTTCAGCAAGATTTATCGCTACATAATTTTAAATTTAATATAAAAGGTAGGGTAAAATCTATTCACTCCATTTGGGAAAAAATGGAAAAACAGGATATTCCTGTGGAGGAAATTTTTGATATTTTTGCGATAAGAATAATTGTTGATGTGCCAATGGCACAGGAAAAAGCTGTTTGTTGGCAGGTGTATTCTATTGTTACCGATTTTTATAAACCCAACCCCGATCGGTTACGCGATTGGGTAAGTACGCCAAAAGCCAATGGCTACGAATCGTTGCATACCACCGTAATGAGCCGAACAGGGAAATGGGTAGAGGTTCAGATAAGAACTAAACGGATGGACGATATTGCCGAAAAGGGCTATGCGGCACATTGGAAGTATAAAGATAACTTCAAGAAAAAAACAAGTGGGTTAGAAACTTGGATTTCGCAAGTAAGGGAATTGTTAGAAGAAAATAGTTCAAACCCTATTGAATTTGTTGATGAGTTTAAATCTAACCTTTACCAAGATGAAGTTTTTGTATTTACGCCCAAAGGTGATTTAAAAACACTACAGAATGGCGCAACCACGTTAGATTTTGCTTTTGAAATACATACGCAAGTTGGGCTAAAATGCTTAGGAGCAAAAGTGAATCAAAAGTTAGTGCCCTTGAACTACGTGCTTCAAAATGGAGATCAGATAGAAATTTTAACTTCTAACAAACAAAAGCCGAGCGAAGATTGGCTGAGGTTTGTAGCAACGTCCAAAGCTCGATCAGGTATTAAGAACGGGCTTAAAGATGAATTTAAACATATTGCGGATGATGGGAAAGAAATTGTTTTACGAAAGTTAAAGCAGTTAAAAATTGATCATAAAACAAGCACCTTTACAGAGTTAACTAAATTTTTTGGGTTAAATCAGGTAACAGATTTTTTGTACCGAGTTGGTAAAGGAATTATTCGATCCAAGGAGATTAAGAAGTTTAAAGATGCAAATATTAAGAAAAAAATAACTTATAAAAACAAACAGTGGCTTGATGCCAAACAGGTTGGTAAACTAATATCAAAAGAAACAGGGAGGGACGATACTATCCTATTTATTGGGCAAGACCTTGATTTGGTAGATTATAAATTTGCTTCGTGTTGTAGCCCTATTCCTGGAGATGATGTTTTTGGCTTTGTAACTATTGGAGAAGGAATTAAAATACATAGAACAACTTGCCCTAACTCAATCGAGTTGCTTTCTAAACACGGCCACAGGGTGTTAAAAGCCAAATGGGAATCCGATAAAAAAGAGTCGTTTGAAGTGGGCTTAGAAATAATAGGAACTGATAGAGTAGGGCTAATTAATGATGTAACACGGGTTATATCAAATGACCATAAGGTAAATATGAAATCGATAACCATCGACACAGATACAGGTATTTTTGAGGGTAAAATTTATTTGTACATTGAAAGCAAGAAAAGTTTTACTGAGCTTGCTCTTAAACTTGAAAATGTTGAAGGTGTTGTTAAGGTGGCTAGAATTAAAGAGGGTTGAAAACCTTCTTTAAATGGTTAATTTGCACCTATTCGGGTGCTATAATTATTAATTTTAGCCACAAAAGCACAAAGAGAGTATGAAACACAAAGAAATAAGGTTTTCTTAGTGTTTCTTTGAGCCTTAGGGGCAATGTTTTAGTTTCCTAAAAAGTTACGTTAATTTTACTCCTATATTTGCATCAAATAACTCAGTGCTAAAATGCCTTTTAACCCACAAGTTTTCGAAGAAGTAATTAAAATATTTACAGCATATCTTGAAACAAAAAGCCTTAGAAAAACGCCAGAACGTTTTGCTATACTCGAAGAAATTTATTCGTTAGATGGGCATTTTGATGTGGAGTCGCTTTATGTAAACATGAAAAATAAAAATTACCGTGTTAGTAGAGCTACCGTATATAATTCGCTAGATCTTTTGGTGGAATGCGATTTGGTAAGCAAACATCAATTTGGTAAAAACCTAGCCCAATACGAAAAATCGTATGGGTTTAAACAGCACGATCACCTTATCTGTACCGAGTGCCACAAAGTGGTTGAATTTTGCGATCCTCGAATCCATAATATTCAAACAATGGTTGGGGAGTTGCTAAATTTTGAAATTTTGCATCATTCGCTAAACCTATATGGTGTTTGTGGAGATTGCCAAGTAAAGCTAAAAACGGCCCCTAAAAAATGAAATACCAACATAAGCTAGTTAATAATGTAGTTGTTATTTCAATTATGGAAGAAGAGATTTTATCAATCCCTTCTGATGACGTAATTGCAACAGTTAACGATGAAATCGAAAAAGGAAATACTTCTTTTATTATTGACCTAAAAAAAGTGAAATACGTAAACAGTACAGGCATTAATTTCTTAATTGCTGTGCTTACCGTAATTAGAAACAGTGAAGGCGAGCTTGTTTTATCTTCGATTTCTGAAAAAATTAAAAACTTATTAATAATTACTAAACTTAATTCTATTTTTAATGTAAGAAATACGGTGGATGAATCCATTGCATTTTTTGCTGAAAACAGTATAGTAGATTTCAATTAATTTAACCTAATATCCTAAAAAGTTTAAGAATGAAAGTTGATGTATTGCTAGGTCTCCAATGGGGCGATGAAGGTAAAGGTAAAGTGGTAGATTACCTTGCTTCTAAATATAAGGTGGTGGCAAGGTTTCAAGGAGGGCCTAATGCTGGTCATACATTGGAATTTGATGGCATTAAACATGTATTGCATCAAATACCTTCAGGAATTTTTCATAATGATATTAAAAATATAGTGGGCAATGGAGTTGTTTTAGACCCCGTAATATTTAAAAAGGAAATTGAAGAACTGGCTGATTTAGGGTTGGATGCAACGAAAAACTTATTCATATCAAGAAAAGCGCAACTAATATTACCAACCCACAGGTTGCTCGATGCTTATCAAGAAAAGCTGAAAGGGAGCAACAAAATTGGATCAACTTTAAAAGGGATTGGGCCTACTTACCAAGATAAAATTGGCCGCCAAGGGTTAAGAGTTGGAGATATTGAATTAGATGGGTTTAATAAAAGATACGAAACGCTAAGAGAAAAGCATTTATCTGTAATTGAGGATGCCGAAATTAAGAAACAACTAGTTGAGCTAGAACCTTTATTTTACAAGGCGGTAGAATACCTTAAAACACTAAAAATTATTGATAGTGAGTACCTTATAAATGAAGAATTGCAATCTGGTGCAGATGTGCTGGCAGAAGGAGCACAAGGTTCTTTACTAGATGTTGATTTTGGTTCTTACCCTTTTGTAACAAGTTCTAGCACCATGGTGTCAGGTGCGTGTAGTGGGCTTGGCGTTGCTCCATCTAAAATAGGAGAAGTAATGGGCGTTTTTAAAGCCTATTGTACTCGTGTAGGCAGCGGGCCATTTCCAACAGAATTATTTGACCAAACAGGTGAACAACTTCGTAAACAAGGGCACGAGTTTGGTGCAACCACCGGCCGGCCACGTAGATGTGGATGGCTGGATTTACCAGCTCTTAAATATGCCATTATGATAAATGGTGTTACACAACTTTTTATGATGAAAGCAGATGTGTTGGCTGGTTTTGATAATATAAAAGTATGTATAGGTTACACCTTAGCTGATGGTACTGAAACCGATAAGCTACCTTATGATTTGGTAAATCAATCGGTTAAACCAATTTATACAGAGCTGCCTGGTTGGGATGATGCTATGCCTGAATCTGCTCAGTTTGAAGATATATCGCAAAGCCTTAAGAACTACGTAAAGTTTATAGAAGACGAAGTTGGTGTGCCCATAAAAATTGTTTCACTAGG
>CAZQWZ010000067.1:0-12389 GCA_964596935.1 uncultured Roseivirgaceae bacterium | reverse complement strand
ATTGAAATTTTAGGTGGACTCATCGAAAGTGATAAGTATAAACAACTTTCTGATTAAAACTTGAAACGTCATTCCTTCGGAGGCAGGAATCTGTAAAATATTTTAAAATAATAAGGGTACGACCATTGGCCGTACCCTTATTATTTATTCGGATTAAATCTAACTTAAAGCCTCTTCTATATCCGAAATTATATCTTCCACAAACTCAATTCCAATAGAAAGCCTCACAAGGTTATCTGTAATACCAGTTTGCTTTCTAATTTCAGGGTCAACACCAATATGAGTCATAGATGCTGGGTGTTGGGCAAGGCTTTCGGTGCTGCCTAAACTAACGGCTAGTTTTATTAGTTTAAGCTTGTTAAGAAAGCTGAAAGCTTCTTTCTCTCCACCTTTTATTGTAAACGAAATCATTGCTCCGGGAGCAGTATATTGCTTTTTGTAAATTTTGTCAGCTGCGGAATCTTCTTTTATTAATCCTAAATAAAACACTTTTTCAACACTAGAATGACTATTTAGAAATGCAGCTACTTCTTGTGCATTTTTGGTTTGTTGATCCATACGCACTTTAAGTGTTTCAAGGCTTCTTAGCATTAACCAACAAGTGTTTGGGCTCGCCATGTTTCCTAAAAACGTACGTAGTACTTTAACGCGTTGCATTACTTCGGCATAACCGGAAACAGCACCTGCAATTAAATCACTATGGCCGCCAATGTACTTGGTAGCAGAATATAGCACCATATCAGCTCCTGCTTGCAATGGATGCGACCATAAAGGCCCCATATAGGTATTATCAACTGCAACATAGGTTTTATGTTCTTTAGTGCTAAAATGATATGCAATCTCCTTGCACATTGATATGTCAAGTATATCATTGGTTGGGTTAGCAGGTGTTTCTACATAAACCAATTTGAGCTTATCTTGCTTGCCAGTAGCTTTTACGCGTTCAATTATATCTTCCTTAGAATCTAAATGATTATACCCTACACATTCTACGCCAATGGTTGGTAAAAAGTGGTTTATAAAATGATCTGTTCCCCCATAAGTAGGTGAGCTAAATAATAATAAATCTCCTGGCTTTAAAAACTCTAGAAGAACGGTGCTAATCGCAGACATGCCACTTTCAAAAACAGCACAATCATCTGCTTTGTCCCAAAGCCCAAGACGGTTTTCCAATATTTCAAGGTTTGGATTGTTTATTCTGCTATAGATTAATCCAAGCTCTTCGTCTTTATTTTTATCTCTTAAACCATAAGCAATCTCAAATTGAGCTTTACCCTCTTCGGCTGTTTTAAACACAAAAGTGGACGTGTTAAAAATGGGCACCTTTATAGCTCCTTCTGATAATTCTGGCTTATAACCATAACTCATCATCAGGCTTTCGGGGCGCATATCTTCTTGGTTCATAGCTTTATTATTTTGAACAAAATTACTATTTGTAGAAAAATATAAGTATGATATTGATTAATTAAGAAAATATAACTGCAATTATAAATATTAAAGAATATATTACTTTTATAGTATTATTAAACAAAAGTAAAAGAAAAATATTCTGCTTAATGGACTATCAACTTGATAAAATTGATTTGCAAATCATTCATTTACTTCAAAAAGATGCAAAAATGAAGATTAAGGAAATAGCTTCAGCGTTAAATATGACCAATACTCCCATATTTGATCGTATTAAAAAACTAGAAAAATCAGGAGTTATTACTGGTTACTCTGCAACTATAAATAAAGAGAAAGTAGGGTTGCATTTGGTGGCTTTTTGCTCGATTACATTAGATAAACATAATGAGGCTAATATTAGCTTATTTGAAAAGGAAATAGCAGAGCTAGAAGAAGTTATTGAATGTTATCATATTGCGGGTATGGTAGATTACTTGTTGAAAGTAGTTGCCAGAGATATGGTTGAGTATCAGTTATTTATAGCAAAAAAATTAGCAGCACTTGATAACATTGGCAGGGTGCAAAGTTCTTTTGTTATGACAGCTATAAAAGATAGTGGAATACTACCTTTGCGTTAACTACTTTGGATATTTTTCTTCTATTTTATCAATGGCAGATTGAATCAGTTCTTTCAGTACATTCTTGTCAATATCCGTCATTTTATTAATGTAAAAACAAGACTTTCCGTTTTTGTATTTGCCAATTCTATCCAAAATGTCTTGTTGTTGGTCCACTTCGCACATTAAATACAAACTTATTTTTCCTTTACGAGGCGAAAATCCAATGCGCATCCAATCGCCTTCTTTGCCACTGGCATATACATAATGATAAGTGCCAAAGCCAATAATCGACTCACCCCACATTTGGGGCTCATCACCTGTAAGGGTTTTCATTATTTCTAAAATCTCAAAACTATCTTTCCGTTGTTGTTCGTTTTCGATTGACGCTAAAAATTTAACAACGCTTGCATCGTTTAATTTTGTTTTAAGTTCTGCGGACATAGAATACTGATTTTAGAAATAATTATTAAAACGTGTTCTTAAAAATAATGAGTTTAAATCATAATACATATCTTAATATAAAGACTATTTTTATACAATACTTTACTAATCAAATTACCTCATTAATATGTACCGTATTCGATTATTATTACCTACGATTCTACTCCTTATTTTTAGCCAATGTTCTACTGATAAAACATCTATAGAAGAAGAGAACACTAATACAGCTTTTATGGGCTATATATCGGCCCATACTTCAGGAGTAATATCAAACGAATCTAGCATTATTATAGATTTTGTGGAGTCTATTGCAAGTGCAAAACCTGGAGAGGAAATAGAGGACGAATTATTTAGTTTTTCTCCTAGTATTGAAGGAAAAGCAATTTGGGTATCGAATAAAACCATTGAATTTCAACCAACTCAGTTGTTGCCTTCTGGCAGTGCTTATAAAGGAGAATTCTATCTTTCTAAGATACTAGAGGATGTTTCAACTGATTTAGAAACTTTTGTACTAGAGTTTCAAGTAATGAAACAACACCTTCGTGTTGATTACGAAGGGGTAAAAGCTTATGATCCTAGTGATTTAAGCTGGCAAAAAATTATTGGCACATTGGCTACTTCTGATTTTGCTAAAAGTGTAAATATTGAAAAGGTTATTACTGCAACTCAAGCAGGTAAACCACTCGCAATTAGCTGGAGCCATCTTGCAGGAGGAAGAACACATAATTTTATTATTGACAGTGTAAGACGTTCTGAACAACAAGGAGAAGTGATTTTGAAATGGGCTGGCGATATTATAGCATCAAAAGATACAGGGTCAGAAATTATAACGATATCCCCACTAGGTGATTTTGAACTCGTAAATACTGAGGTTGTGCAACAACCCGACCAATACATAACTCTTTATTTCTCAGACCCTGTTAGCACTAGTCAAGACCTAAGCGGGTTAATCTACCTGCAATCGGGGCATAATCTTCGATTAAAAGTAGATGGTAATACGATTAAGGCATATCCTACTTCAAAACTGATCGAAAAAAATACGATTAAAATAGAGCAAGGAGTGCGAAATTCGATGAATTACCAGCTTATTAAACGATATGAAAAATCCGTCATTTTTACCAATATTAAACCCAATATAGAGCTGATTGGCAATGGTGTAATTCTGCCCAAAGCTGATGGATTAATTTTTCCATTCAAATCGGTAAATCTTAATGCTGTTAATGTTAAAATTATAAAAGTATTCGAAGATAATATTCCTCAGTATTTGCAATCGAATCAGTTTGATGGCAATTACCAATTACAGCAAGTGGGCCGTTTGGTATATAATGATGAAGTGCTGCTTACAGCCGATAAACCCATTGTAAAAGGGGATTGGAGTACATTTAGCCTCGATTTAAGTAAACTAATAAACACGGATCCAGGAGCTATTTATCGGGTAGTTTTAAGCTTTACGAAAGCGCAATCTCTTTACCCTTGTGCGGGCGGTACGGATGCATTTGAAAATGAATTTACTGATCGGGTATCACGAGAGGAGCAGATCTATGATTCTCCTGATGGCTATTACAGTGATTACTATTACAATTATGATTACTACGATGGATACCGATGGGACGAAAGAGATGATCCTTGTAAAAAGTCATACTATAGGCGTGGTCAGCATATAGTTGCACGAAATGTTTTTGTATCTAATTTAGGAATTATAGCCAAAGGAATAGATAATTCAAAACTCGTAGTAGCCGTTACCGATTTAACAAATGCAGCTTCGCTATCTGGTGTTAATGTTGATGTGTATAATTTTCAAAACCAACTAATTGCTTCAGGGTTAACAGGTTCAGAAGGATTAGTTTCAATTGCACTAGAGAAAAAGCCATTTTTACTTATTGCCTCTAAAGGCAAGGAAAAAGGCTACCTAAGATTAGATGATGGTTCATCTTTATCGCTTAGTATGTTCGATGTAAGTGGAGAAGAAACTAAGCAAGGTTTAAAAGGTTTTATATATGGCGAAAGAGGAGTTTGGAGGCCGGGTGATTCTTTATTTCTCTCTTTTATATTAGAGGATAAGCTTAAAACTCTTCCAGAAAGCCATCCTGTAGTATTTGAGTTATACACGCCAGAGAATCAACTATATACTCGAAAAGTACGAACACAATCGATTAATGGTTTTTACGATTTTAGAACCATTACAGCGCAAGATGCGCCTACAGGTAATTGGCTTGCCAAAGTAAAAGTGGGAGGGAGCAATTATTCTAAAACCATTAAAATTGAGAGCATTAAACCAAATCGTTTAAAAATCAACCTAGATTTTGGCACTGAAATCCTTAAAAGTAGCGAATCAGCAAGTGGAAAACTTCAAGTTAAATGGCTGCACGGAGCCATCGCAAAAAATATAAAAGCTGATGTAGAAGTAGTTTTAGAAAAGGGGACTACTTCGTTTAAAGATTATGCTGCCTACTCTTTTGATGATCCTGCCAAAGAGTTCTATTCAGAAGAAGATAAAATATACGAGGGTCAATTAAATGAATTAGGAGAGGCAACGGTAAACACTAATTTTAATGTAAAAAAGAATGCGCCTGGCATGCTAAATGCAAGGTTTAAAGTGAGAGCCTTCGAAAAAGGAGGCGATTTTAGTATTGATAGGTTTACAATGCCTTATTCTGCTTACGATACCTATGTGGGGGTTAAAATACCTGAAGGTAAAGGTTGGAATAAAGCCCTCTATTCCAATGAAGCAAACCTTATTCCTATTGTTACCCTAAACGAAAATGGCAAACCAATAGATAGGAAGAAGCTAAAAATTGAAGTATTTGAAATACGTTGGAGGTGGTGGTGGCACCGATCTAGCGATGATGATTTAGCTAGATATGTAGCTGATAGAAGTACCAACTTGATTAAGACCGATTATGTAGATACTAAAAATGGGAAGGCTATTTATGAAATGGATCTTGGAGTTGAATCGTGGGGTAGGAAGTTTATTCGTATCACCGATCCTGTTTCTGGTCATTCAACTGGCAGTATTTTTTACACTTCCTATAAAGGATGGTGGAACAACTCAGACTCTGATAGCCCTGGTGGGGCTGAAATGCTAACCTTTACCACCGATAAGGAAAAGTATAACGTTGGCGAAATAGTAACTATTAAGTTGCCTACCACAACCAATGGGCGGTCATTAATAAGTATCGAGTCTGGGTCTGAAATTATTAAAACCTTTTGGGTAGAGAACTCAGCCGAACAAAACTCATTTACATTTGAAACAACGCCAGAAATGGCACCCAATGTATATGTAAATGTTACATATATCCAACCTCATAATAATACCAGTAACGATTTACCTATTAGAATGTACGGCATTAATAGGATTTTGGTCGAAGATGCCACAACGCATTTAGAGCCCGTAATTTCTATGCCAAATGTACTGGCACCTGAAGAAAGTGTAACCATTAAAGTAAGCGAAAAGAGTGGCAAAAAAATGACCTATACACTGGCTATGGTTGATGAAGGTCTTTTAGATATTACTCGATTTAAAACCCCTGATGCTTGGCGCAAATTTTATGCACGCGAAGCACTTGGTGTTAAAACGTGGGATATGTATAAATACGTTTTAGGTGCATATACTGGCGAAATTGCAGGCTTATTGGCAGTAGGAGGTGATCAAGAAGCATCTACTAGTGAAGCAGGTAAAAAAGCCAATCGTTTTAAGCCTGTAGTTAAGTTTTTTGGCCCTATTGTGTTAGAAGCCGGTGAAGAAATGGAACATAGCTTTATAATGCCAAACTATGTGGGTTCTGTTAAAACAATGTTGGTAGCTGGTTACGAAGGTGCTTATGGTAAAATAAGTAAAGCTACACCTGTTAAAAAACCAGTTATGGTATTGGCAACTATGCCAAGGGTGGTTGGCCCCACCGAAAAGGTTAAACTACCTGTTACCGTATTTAGCATGGATGAATCTATTAAAAATGTATCAATCGAGATAAAAACAAATGATTTACTCATAATTAAAGGGAGCAGTAAGCAAACAATCAGCTTCTCAGAAATGGGAGATAAAATGGCTTATTTCGATTTGGTTGTATCTGAAAAAATAGGTATTGCTACCGTTAAGATAATTGCTAAAAGTGGTAAGTATAAAGCCGAGTACGATGTGGAGTTGGATGTGCGCTTACCCAACCCTAGAATCACTAAAGTAATTGATGGCATTATCGAGCCCGGCAAAACTTGGACAAGCAATTACCAACCTGTAGGTATTTTAGGAACTAATAATGGAGTAGTAGAAGTATCGAGCATTCCTTCGTTAAATTTAGAAAACCGATTGAAATACTTAATTCGATATCCACACGGATGTATCGAGCAAACCACTTCCGCTATTTTTCCTCAATTAAGGTTGGGCAGTCTAACAGAACTAACCAATGAGCAAAAAAATAAGATTGCTACTAATATTGAAGTTGCAATTAAAAAAATAAATACATTTCAAAATACCAATGGTGGTTTATCTTATTGGCCAGGCGAAACCAATTCTTACAGCGATTGGGGCACTAATTACGCAGGCCATTTTATGATTGAAGCTAAAGCCAAAGGATATGCATTGCCCGTTGGTTTTCTAAAGAAATGGAGCAAGTATCAAAAGCGAAGAGCCAATGAATGGAGTCCTGTTATTACCAATTATAATAGATCTTATTACCGAAGCGATCAATTAATTCAGGCCTATCGTTTATACACCCTCGCTTTGGCAAGCCAGCCTGCTTTAGGAGCAATGAATAGAATGCGCGAAATGGCTAATTTATCTACTGCAGCTAAATGGCGACTTGCAGCCGCTTATCAATTAGCAGGTAGAGAAAATGTAGCTGAAAAGATCATCAAAAACCTTAAAACAACAATTACGCCCTATCGGGAGATGTCATATTCCTACGGAAGTAATGTGCGAGATCAAGCAATGGTGTTAGAGGCATTGGTGCAAATGGATAAAAAGATCTTGGCTAAAAAGGTATTTGATGAATTAGTAGATAATATTGGCTCTAGCAGATGGTATAGTACACAAACAACAGCTTATGCGCTTTTAGCCATTTCTAAATTTATAGGTGATGATGAGGTTACTGATTCTGTTAATAAATTAGATTTCGAAATTACTTCGAACAATACTTCTAAGTTAAATGTTACCTCTGAGCTGCCTATTTCTAGGCAAGATCTAAAAATTACACAGGCAAGATCAGGCAAAGTAATAATTACAAATAATGGTAGTAAGCCGCTGTTTGTAAAAATTCAATTAGATGGAATCCCTGTAATAGGAGATAAAACAGATGCTGCCAATGATTTACGTTTAGATATAGCTTATTTGGATTTAGATGGCAATGCCATTAATCCTGCTAGTTTATACCAAGGTACAGATTTTGTGGCCCAAGTAACTGTGCAGCATGTAAGTGTTAGAGGTAATTATAAAGAGTTGGCTCTTACGCAAATTTTTCCTTCGGGCTGGGAAATTCGCAATTTAAGAATGGATCAAACGAGTTCTGTTTTTGAAGTTGATAAACCTCGTTATCAGGATATTAGAGATGATAGAGTGTTAAGTTACTTCGATCTTAATCGTGGCGAAGCCAAAACATTTACGGTATTATTAAATGCAGCTTATTTAGGCAAATTTTACCTGCCAACGGTGTATTGCGAAGCCATGTACGATAACGAAATAAATGCGCATAAAGCAGGTAAATGGGTAGAGGTAAAAGAATAAGAAAGCTGTAATTGAGCATTAAAACATTTAGCAAGGGAAAAAGAGTATTGCTAGGAACGCTATTGGTGTTTCTAGTAATATTCTATTTTATATTGCCAAAACCCCTCTTTAACGATCCATTAAGTACCGTTGTTAATGATAAAGATGGAAAGCTGATTGCCGCTAAAATCGCTTTGGATGGCCAGTGGCGGTTTCCTTCAAGTGATAGCATCCCTGATAAATTTAAAATAGCCATACGATATTTCGAAGATGAGTATTTCTATTCACACCCTGGCATAAACCCAATATCAATGGGTAAGGCATTGGCTAACAACTTAAAATCTGGCAATAAAAGAAGAGGAGGAAGCACCATTACTTCTCAAACCATACGCTTATCAAGAAAAGGACAACCTCGCTCGTATTGGGAAAAAATAATTGAAACCATTTTAGCCATTCGGGTTGAGCTTGCTTTTAGTAAGGATGAGATTATGGCTATGTACAGCTCAAATGCACCTTTTGGGGGTAATGTGGTAGGGCTTGAAGCGGCTAGTTGGCGCTATTATGGCAGAAACACACATCTTTTATCTTGGGGTGAGGTTGCTACACTTGCCGTATTGCCCAATGCACCCTCGTTAATATATCCTGGTAAAAACCATTCTATTCTTTTAGCCAAACGAAATAGGCTCTTAGATAAACTTTTGCGAAAAGGTGAAATAGATTCTATTACATGCGATTTGGCTAAATCGGAACCCCTTCCGGGTAAGCCAAAACCTTTACCCAGGGTTACACCTCACTTATTAGAAAGAATAGTGCTTGAAGGTAATGCAGGAAAAATCATTAACTCTACCATTGATTTCAATCTCCAGGAGAAAGCTAACCAATTGATAAACAGACATTATAATGCCTTAAAACAAAACAGTATTAATAATGCGGCATTGCTAATTATTGAAGTTGAAACGGGAAATGTATTGGCTTATGTGGGCAATACAGCTTCTACTAAAGAAGATGGAAATGAGGTGGATATTATTATGGCTGAACGGAGTTCGGGAAGCATTCTAAAGCCCTTCCTGTTTGCCTATATGCAGCAAGAAGGACAACTACTTCCTACTACATTAATCGCGGATATTCCAACCCAAATTGCGGGTTACAGCCCTTCAAACTTTAATAAAAAGTATGACGGTGCAGTTCCTGCCAATAAAGCCTTGGCACGTTCATTAAATATTCCGGCAGTACGTATGTTGCGCACCTATGGGGTTGATAGGTTTACCGATAATTTAAAGGCTCTTGGCTTTTCTAGTGTTCGCAAAACAGGTAGCCATTATGGGTTATCACTAATTTTAGGAGGGGCCGAGGTTAGGCTTTGGGATTTAGCGCAAGTGTATGGTTCAATGGCCCATGAGCTTCAATATCAAAATAAAACAGGTTATTCGCCTAAATCAGCTTTTAAATTAAACTATAGTAGCGGAGAAGCTGATCCATCTCCGTTTAACTCAAAAATTGATGTAGGAGCTACTTGGCTTACCTTTAATGCACTTACACAAATGGATCGCCCCATTGAAGGTATGCAATGGCGAAGTTTTGAATCATCGCAAAAAATAGCTTGGAAAACCGGTACTAGCTATGGACATAGAGATGCTTGGGCAGTTGGAATTACGTCCAAATATGTGGTAGCAACTTGGGTGGGTAATGCGGATGGAGAAGGGCGACCAGGTTTAACGGGAGCAAGTAGTGCTGCTCCAATAATGTTTAAAGCATTTAAATTATTACCAAAAGCTACATGGTTTGCTGCTCCTGAAAATAACTTATCTCAGCAAATTGTTTGTGCCGAAAGCGGGTATAAGGCTTCGCCTATTTGCCCCAATAAGACTACAATATATGCCTCTACATTGGCTGATAGAACTAAATTGTGCCCCTATCATACATTAATCCATTTGGATAAAACAGAGCAGTATCAAGTAAATAGTGCGTGTTATCCTGTAAATGATATTAGTACCAAGCCTTGGTTTATATTACCTCCGGTTATGGGGTGGTATTATAAGCGAAGAAACCCCAGTTATAACACGGTTCCTGAATTTATGGAAGATTGTGCAGGAGAAATGACTTTAATCGAATTGATTTATCCTCGTTCTAATCAACAGGTTTTCATACCTAAGAGTTTCAACAATCAATGGCAAAAAGTTGTTTGTAAAGCAACTCACCGCCAGCCTAATAGTATTCTTTATTGGCATTTAGATGATTTTTATTTGGGTGAAACAGCTTATGGAACGCACCAAATGGAGATTTTTGCCGAGCCAGGTAAGCATACCTTAACTTTAATGGATGAAGCTGGCAACAGTATTGTAAGAAATTTTGAAGTAATAGGGAAGTAAAGGATTGTCTATTCTTTCTTTGGCATTGGGCCACGCATTTTAATTATTAAGCCATTAAGAAAGTTTCTGAGAATTTGATCTCCAGCTTCCACATAATTAGGGTGATCTTCTTTTCTAAAAAGGTCTCCTAATGCCCCTTTTGAAATTTCGAAGTCAACCAATTTGAGTACATTAATTATGTCATCATTGCGCATTTTATGCGCTACTCTTAATTTTTTTAGGATGTCGTTATTTGATAGCATAGGTAATTATTTGTGCAAAAGTAATATAATTTTAGAGAGGCTTATGGGGTATAAGCGTTACGTTTTTCATTCCGAGGTCACGAAGGACTCCTTTGGAGAATCTTCTGCTTCTATGAAATTACTTTCTACCCTTACAAGATTCCTCGTGCCTCGGAAAAGAAAAGGAATCTTATAAGCTTTACGTCATTTGCCTACGCTAATTTTTTTCTAATTCCGCCTTTGCAATGACGATACCCCTAGAAAGGAATTATAAAATAATGAGTGTAATTGGTTTTGGGTTACTCATAGTGAGTCCGCATTCTAAGTATTTTAACAATTTTTTGATCATTTATCACTTGATAAACTAGCCGATGCTGAATGTTTATTCTACGTGAATAAGCTCCTGATAAATCTCCAATCAATTTTTCAAAAGGTGGATATTTTTGATATGGATCTTTTTCTAGAATCGCTAAGAGCTTAATAACTTTAGGCTTAAGACCAGTTGAGGTAATTTTATTTGCATCTTTTTGTGCCTGTTTTGTATATGCCAGCTTATAATTGCTTACCATTCTACTTTATCAGATGTTTCTGATAATGGTGTTTTTAGTCCCTCTATTATAGATTTTCTAACGCCAGGTATCGAAGAAAGATAAAGGGTTTCTTGAATGGCATTCCAGTCTTCTTCACTTACCAATATTGCGTTATTTCGCTTACCAGTAATTTGTATTTGTTTATGAGTAGTTGCCGCTTCATCAATAAGGGCATAGATGTTTTTTCTAGCTTCTGTGATTGAAAGTGTTTTCATTATACAAACGTACGTAATAGCGGACGTGATAGCAAATTGTTCCTATTCAAACTCAACCTTATGTAAGGTTAAGCCTGAGGAAGGGGCAACATGTCTTATTTGTTTGCCATTATAATCTATGAGTGATTGCTTCAAGTCTTCAATAGTCCAAACGCCTCTGCCAACTTCCACCAAAGCACCCATCATTAAACGTACTTGGTAGCGCATAAATCCCTTTGCACTTACTTTGTACACAAATGCATTTGAGGCCGTAAATTGACCAGTAAATTTAGTGTTAGGTTCAATAAAGGAACTTAGAATTTCTCTTTCGAAATTAGTATTAGGTGCAGGTTTACTTGCAAAACGTTTAAAATTGTGGATTCCTTCAAACATTTTTGCAGCTTCTCTCATTTGTTCCATCTCAAGCGATTTGCCAAAATCTCTGATAAAAGGCGCATTAAAAGGATGAGATTTTTCGCCAGACGAAAAATGATAGTGGTACTCTTTTATCTTAGCATTTTGTATAATGTTAAAGCCACCGCTTACTGGCTTAACCGACTTAGCCCTAATATCAGAAGGTAAATTTTTGTTTAATGAATGTAGCAACTTCTCTGGCACTAAATCCTCATTGATAAATAACTCAAAAGCATAATCATCAGCTGATACTTTAGCATCGGTTCTACCACAGCCCAATGTTTTAAAATTGGTATGAGATAAGATAAACTCCATCGTTTTATCAATCATACCATGTACGCTTTTAAACTTTGGCTGTTTTTGCCAACCGTGGTATCGGAAGCCTAAAAATTCGATGCGTATGAGGTAGAAGTTGCTGTATTTGAGCATATATGCGCAATTTAATTAAATATTTATAGT
>CAZQWZ010000066.1:0-12393 GCA_964596935.1 uncultured Roseivirgaceae bacterium | reverse complement strand
TTTTGAGTAGAATACAACTATTTTTTTCATCTTGGAGACGATATACCTTAAAAAAGGCGCAAAAAATCATACTGATTTTTTACTCCATTATTTCATTTCTCAGCTTAATAATAGCTTCTAAATTTTCCATTTCTTTTTTAACACTTTTACGAATTTGTACAAAAAGAATAATGGCTATAAAAACATAAGAAACATCCATTAAAACTACCGCCCAAAAGCTAAGGTATAGGCTAAATTCAGGCGTAATCATATAAAAACCAATGGTATATAAACCAATGATTATGGGAGCAATTACGCCTTGAATTGTCTTTCTTAATTTATAAAAACCAACGGTGTTATTTGTCGTTTCCAACACATTGTCTGCTGGTTCAATTTTTTTGGCTTTTGATATGCTAATTACTTCTATAACAATTCGTACGGCTAAACCAACTGTCATTAGTCCCACACCAATTTGGCTTAGTAAATGCTGCACAGGTGCTACGTAATAAAAGAAAAGTGAAATAGTAATTAGTGTAACCAACAGTACAGCAATAGTTGTATAGTACATAAAAAAAGTTTCTCTTCTTTTGGCTACAATATTTGCAAGAATAGTATCCGTTTCGATAGAACTATTGGCTATGGTTTCTTTCCCTTTTTCCCATCTTTTTTGGAGTTCTTCAAATTCATTTTTCATTTTCTACTATTTTTTTAAGTCGTTTTTTAATACGATGAATCTTTACTCTTACATTCGTTGGTTTTATTCCTAGTACATCAGCTATTAAGTCTTGGTCTTGACCATCTAAAACCATCATAATTACTAGCCTATCCAACTCATTTAAATAACCTATTGCATTGTACAAGGCTTTATTTGCATCGAGGCTAGGGGTTTCAGGCCTATCTATTAATAGATGTTCTACCTCATTAATGGGCAAATTAGTTCTCTTTTTTTCTTTTCTTATATGTTGCAAACACGTGTTTACGGTAATCCTGTAAATCCAAGTTTTATAAGAAGATGCCCCTTTATAAGTTTCCAACTTATTCCAAATATGTATGAGCACCTCTTGCGATAAATCATTGGCCTCATCATCATCACCTTTGGTAAAACCCAAACACATTTGCGAAATCATTACATAATATTTCTGGTGTATGGTCTCGAAAAGAGCTTCTTTTTTACTCATTTGATAGAAATGTGTTTACCTGTTGGTAAAACCAAGTTGGCTGATCAAACATAATAAAATGTTTACTGTTACTAGCCATTTCAATTGTTTTGTTAACAAGGTTGGCATACTGCTTTTCGTAATTGGTTTTGGCAACCTCCACATCAGGAAAAGAAGCTCCTAAAATGAGTGTTTCTGCTCTTACTTGACTTAATACATCTCGTAAATCTAGTTTTAGTAAATCTGTATATCCATACACATAGGTTTCTCGATCTGCTTCTATTAACCAATTGGTAATCATCTTCTGTTTCTCCTTGTTAAAGGTCATATTAGTAGCCATTCCAATAGCCATGTTTTTAAATTGGGTTGAATCCATTGCTAGCATTTGTTTATTATACGGACTATCGTAATATACATATTCAGCTGCTACTCCAGGCATCATAAGTTCGCGCATACAAGGTATAGACTCTACCAGTATCAACCGAACAACTCTATCAGGTAACACTGCGGCCAAATCAATCGCAAGATTACCCCCCATACTATGCCCAATAATTTGTAAGTCTGTTAAATTATTGATTTTAATATAGTCTATGAGCTCTTCTTTAATGGTGCTATACCAAGGCATTTCAATGGATTCGTTGCCATTAAACCCTGCATACGAAATAAGGTGATATTCATTTTTTGTTTCTAAGTTGTTAACTGTTTCTTCCCAAATAGAGCCTGGTGTCGCAAAGCCGGGTAATAATAAAACAGGGCTGCCTTTACCAATTAGTTCAGATTTTATGGCTGGAGCCTGACCAAAACAGGTACTTATAATTGCCATTAATACAATCGTGATTTTTAATTTTTTCATGTCTTTAAATATTATTTTACAGCTTAGATGCACAACCTTCTAATTTGTTACACCCTACCATCAAAAAAAATCAAAATAGTATTGATTTGATGTTTGAGGATTTTTGTTAATCTTTATAGTATGAGAAAGCATTTTTATGCCCTAGCCCTTTTATTCCTTTCAATAACCCAACTTATTGCTCAAACACCTGCATTTACAAGGCAAGATAGCCTCCGAGGTTCCATTACCCTAGAGCGTGCTTGGTGGGATTTAACCTATTACCACCTTCAAATTAAGGTGGTAATAGCCTCTAAAAGTATTAAAGGTCAAAATGCCATTCATTATACCGTCTTAACTCCTAGTCAAAGAATGCAAATAGATTTACAACCTCCATTAAAAATTACGAAAGTACTGCAAGGAAAAGAGGAGCTTTCTTTTGAAAGAGATGGAAATGCTTATTTTATCAGTTTAAAAAACAAGCAAGAGGTGGGCTCGAAAAACAGCATTGAGGTTTATTATGAAGGAACCCCACAAGTAAGCGTTCGTCCACCTTGGAGTGGTGGTGTAACTTGGGATAAAGACGCCAACGGAAAAGATTTTATTGCTACCACTTGCCAAGGCGATGGCGCTAGTTTATGGTGGCCGTGCAAAGATCATATGTACGATGAAGTAGATAGCATGCTTATTAGCATAACCGTGCCCAAACACTTAATAAACGTATCAAACGGTAGACTACGAAGTGTTGTAAAGAACAAAGACAAAACCCACACTTTTAATTGGTTTGTATCTAACCCCATTAATAATTATGGGGTAAATATGAATATTGGTGATTACGTACATTTCTCTGAAGTGTATGCAGGCGAAAATGGGAGTTTAGATTGCGATTATTATGTACTTAAAGACAACCTTGCAAAAGCTAAGGAGCAGTTTAAAGATGCGGCAAGAACACTCGAAGCCTTTGAGCATTGGTTTGGTCCATATCCTTTTTACGAAGACAGCTATAAATTAGTAGAAGTACCTTATTTAGGTATGGAGCACCAGAGTTCGGTAACTTATGGAAATGGATACCAAAACGGCTATTTAGGCAGAGACCTTAGCCATACAGGCTGGGGCTTAAAATGGGATTTTATTATTGTGCACGAAAGTGGCCACGAGTGGTTTGCCAATAGCATTACTTATAAAGATGTAGCTGATATGTGGATTCATGAGAGCTTTACTGCCTACGCTGAAAACCTGTTTTTAGATTACCATTATGGCAAAGAGGCCAGTGCCGAATATGTAATTGGCACACGCCAAAACATACAAAATGATAAACCCATTATTGGTTATTACGATGTTAATAAAGAGGGTTCCAGCGATATGTATTATAAAGGTGCCAATATGCTACACACCTTGCGCCAACTAGTAGAAAATGATACTCTTTGGAGAGAAATATTGCGAGGACTCAACAAGGAGTTTTATCACCAAACGGTAACTACTGCTCAAATTGAAAATTATATGAGCGAGAAATCAGGGATAGACCTTGCCGCTTTCTTTAACCAATATTTACGAGATACACGTATTCCAGTATTGGCGTATGTTATAGATGATAAAACACTCCGTTTTAAATGGGATCAAATAGTAAAATATTTTGACATGCCAGTAATTGTATATATCAATGGCAAGTCTCAATGGATTTATCCATCAGCCCAATTAAAAGAAATTGATGTTGATAAACCTATTGAAACCTTTAAAATTGATTCCGACTTTTATGTGGCGGAATTTAATTTGAGGGGGAGATAAGCTAATCTCTCATAGATGTATCACAAAGTATAATTTTAAGATATGAAATACAAAAAAGTAGTAAGCACTTTAATTATTATTGGCTTTAGTACATTTTCTTTTGCCCAAAAAGCAGATATACTAAAAGTAACAACTCATAAATTAGTAAATGGATTTACCATTTTATTAAATGAAGACTCTACAGCCACCAATGTTTTTGGAGCCGTAATGGTTAAGGCTGGGGCAGCCAATGAATTGCCTAGTGCAACTGGAATGGCGCATTATTTAGAACATTTACTTTTTAAAGGAACCGAAACTTTGGGCACTTCAGATTACATCAAAGAAAAACCATACTTAGATTCTATTGCGGTTTTGTATGAAAAGCTAGCGTTAGAAACAGATGAGCAATCTCAGATAAATATCCAGCAGTTAATTAATAACCAAGCTGTAAAAGCATCTAACTATGGCTTGCCAAATGAATTTGACAAATTATTAAAAAGTATTGGAAGTACACGAATAAATGCATTTACCAATTACGATATGACCTTCTATTATAATTTGTTTCCTGCGCACGAAATAGAAAAATGGCTAGATATTTATGCTACTCGGTTTGATAAACCAGTATTTCGTTCGTTTCAATCGGAGCTAGAAGTAGTTTACGAAGAAAAAAACCGAGCTATGGATGGCATGGAAAGAAGGATTTTTAAAGAGCTTAACTCGGCTATGTTTCCTAATTTGCCTTATGGGCAATGGGATGTGCTAGGCAAAATAGAACATCTAAAAAAACCATCGCTAAAAAATATGCAAGCGTTTTATACTAAACAATATGTAGCCAAAAACATGGCACTAATTCTTTCAGGTAATTTTAAGGCAGAAGAAGTATTGCCCATTATAAAAGAGAAATTTGGTGGGCTTTCTAGCAAAGAGGCTCCACAGCTAAACCTTCCCCCCTTGCAACCATTACCAAAAAACAAAGTGGAAAAAATTAGAATTACCCCAATTAAAATAGAGCTATTGGGCTGGCAAACAGTACCCTATTCGCATGCAGATAGAGTAGCCTTGGATGTTTGTGAGTCCATTCTAATAAATTATTCTGAAACAGGCATTTTAGATAAACTAACTACCAATAATGATTTAATGTATATTTTCGGAGGTGGCATACAATACAATAATGCTGCTGGGTTTTACTTAATTGCTGTTCCAAAGCCGATAATACAATCCATTGCCAATACCGACAAAAAAATTGAAGGCGCATTTAATAGGGTTAAAGCAGGCAATTTTTCTGAAGAACAATTAAATGCGGCAAAGTTTGAGCTAATTAATGAGTTTCAAAAAAACATAGAACAAATTGGGAGCAGAGGTGTAGCTATTGGACAGGCATTTAGTAAAGGCCTGTCTTGGGAAGAATATATGAATTATACCAACAAGGTTAACCTAATAACAAAAGAGGAGGTAGTAAGGGTTGCCAATACTTATTTTGGTGCGCAAAAAGCAAAGATTATTTCTAGAACGGGCTTTCCTAAAAAGGTTAAATTGGATAAGCCTCCATTTAAGGCGGTTACAAATGCACAGAGCGATTCATCGGTATATGCCAGCTCATTTAACAAAATTGAGCCTAAGCCATTTGAGCCTAAGTTTTTAGATTTTAATACCGATATTGCAAGTATTCCCATTTATGCTAACCACAATTTAACACGTGTAAATAACCCAGTAAATAATTTATTCTACTTAAAACTAAAATTTAAAACGGGCAAAATAAATACCCCAAAACTAGGTGTTGTGGCTAATTTATTAAATTATAGTGGTGCAGGCACCTATTCATTTGCCGAGTTTAAACAAGCATTTAGCTCCATTGGGTGTATGTATTATGTTTCCTGTACCGATAATTATTTTACTATTAGCATAGATGGCATAGAAGCTAACCTGCCAAAGGCGCTTAAACTGTTGGATGCCTTATTGCATACCCCTCACCCAGACGATGATAGTTTTAAGCTAATGGTAAAATCTGCCAAGTTAGATGTTAAAAGAGAAAAGCGAGATAAATATGCGCTTGGAAACTCCGTTTATCAGTATGCAAAATACGAACAAAACTCTCCTCTTTTAACAAAACCTTCTATTAAAGAACTATCTAAAATGGATATTACACATTTAATGGAAAGCTATAAAAAAATGGTTAATAGCTATAAAACCACTATTTCTTATGTAGGCAATACCCCTATATACGAACTTAAAAAAGAGTTAGAAACCAATATTGATTTATTTGATAACAAAGAGGACGGTGGGTTTAAAAGTAGGCAAAAAGTGAATGTTTCTAAAAACATAATCTATTTTGTAAACGATAAAAAAGCCATTCAAAGTCAGGTGTATTATTACGTGCCTGATGATAAAACTCAGTTAGAAAACTATGATAAAGTGCAAGCGTTTAACCAATATTTTGGTGGAGGGTTTAGCGGATTAATTTTGCAAGAAATAAGAGAATATCGCTCGTTAGCCTATACGGCAAGGGCTAGTTATGTAATGCCCATTAATTCAACCGGGCACTTTACAGCTTATTTGGGCTGCCAAGCAGGTAAAACTGTTGAAGCTATACATGTATTGGATAGTTTAATAACAAATATGCCTGTTAAAGAAGACAGAATTAAAACGCTAAAAAAGAGCTTGCAGTTAAGTACTATTAGTAATTATCCTGATTTTAAAACAATTATTAATAAAATAAATACCTATCAATTACAAGGCTATACCGCAGACCCCGCAATTAGAGCTTATACCCAATATCAAGATTTAACCATGAGTAACATTGTTGATTTTTATGAGAAATCGATAAAAAGCAAACCCTACATTATTACTATTTATGGGGACAAGCGGAAAATTGATCTTGATAAATTAAAGAACTATGGTGAAATTATTGAGCTAAAGCTCAAGGATGTTATAAAGTTATAAGCACAAGTTGCTAGATTTTAAAAAAAGTCAAAATCCATAAAAACCTTTAAAATTGATGCCGACTTTTATGTGGCGGAATTTAATTTGAGGGGGAGATAAGCAAAGTAATTTATTATTTTACAAGAAGAAAATGTAGTGCTTTTCAAAAATTCCAACTGTTTTTTAGGGTTGATATATCATACTATGACACACCTTTGGCTCTTGGTTTACTAGGAAAAATGTTGTAACATCAACAAATTTTTGTACGCTCAACTTCCTACTATTAGATGAGACTTCTTTTTTTCTTGTTACTTATATCCCGTTCTTATTTGGGGTTTACTCAACAACCATCAAGTTGGAAAACCACGTTAGAAAAAGGTGAGGGCACTATTACAGTTTACTGGCACGGCTCTGAACCCTTTGTTTATTACGATGAAAATGGAAACCTAACCGGAATAGAATATGATATTTTTGAGGGTTTTAGTAGCTACTTAAAACAAGTTCATGGGGTTGATTTAGAAATTAATTGGGTAGGTATTAACTCTTTTATAGAAACTTTTGAGTTAGTGAAAAATGAAAAAACAGCTGGTTTTTTTGGCTGCTCTGCTTTTTCTATTACCGATAACCGCAAGCTGGTAGTGGATTTTTCTGTCTCATACCTGTCGGATATGGCTGTATTAATTTCGAGCAATAATATACCTATTGTGGCTAACGAAGAAGCCTTTAAATCGATGTTTTCAGATTTTACAGCCATTACCATTAAGGGCACAACCTATGAAAAAGAATTGATGGAGATGAAAGAGCAGCTTGGTATGAATTTTAAAATTGATTACATACCAAGCAGTGATAACATTCTTAAAGCATTGGCATTAAAAAAAGAAAATGCTTTTGCCTATATCGATTTGTCCATTTATCTTACCAACTTAAAAAACCACCCTGATTTACCTGTATTACGCCAAAATGTATTCCCAATTAAATATGATGGCTTTGGGTATATTATGCCTAAAAACTCCGATTGGCAACAACCTTTTAATAATTACCTTATCAGCCAATACTATAAAAGCAAGTCTGCAAAAATAATAGAGGGATATCTTCAACAAGATATTTACAACCTCATTAAAAGCATTTCATCGGGAAACCAAGTGAACCCTGATGAGGAAATACAATTGCTTACCAAAGAAAAGGAAATACAATACCGAGAATTGTTGAAAAATGCACTTGCTAATCAAAAAAATAAAACGATAATTAACTCAGTTATTTTTGCCTTTGTATTGGCAGTAATTGGTTTAATTATACTGTATAAAGTGTATGTAGATAAAACCAGATTTAACGAGGCTTTGTTACAACAAAAGCTCAAAATTGAGCAACAACAGGAAAATATCGAAAATCAAAACAAGGCCATTGAAAACCGAAATAATGAATTAGTTGCGCTTAATGAAGAAAAAAATAATCTTATACATGTGCTGGCACATGATTTACGAACTCCAATAAACCAAATATCGGGGCTTGTTCACTTGCATATATTACAACACCCTAATTTAAATAGTGAAGAGCAAATGACCTTTGACACCATAGAAGGGAGTATCGTTCGATTAAACGATATGATTAGCAAAATTTTAGATGTTGAGGCTATTGAATCACAAGCTCCTAATATGAAAAAAGAAACGCTTGATGTAGCTAACATAATTGGCGCAGTGCTAGAAGAGTTTTCGAAGATAGCAGAAAATAAATCTATCAAAATTGAAGTTGACTCACCAAAAAAAATAATGGTGATGGGTGACCGATTGTATGTGCGCCAAATTTTTGATAACCTGATTTCCAATGCCCTCAAGTTCTCCTATCCCGAAACAACTATAAACATTTTGGTCGTTAATAACGAGCAACAAGTGCTCATTAAAGTTGCCGACCAAGGCCCTGGGTTTACACAACAAGATATGAAGAAACTATTTGGAAAGTTTCAAAGGCTGAGTGCAAAGCCTACTGCTGGAGAACCCTCCACAGGGCTAGGGCTTTCTATTGTAAAAAAATATGTTGATTTGCTCAATGGCACCATTGAATGTGAATCGGAGATGGGAAAGGGAGCCGTATTTACTATTTGCCTGCCAGCAACTGAAAACATATAGTTTCGCACTGAATCCAAATCAACCTAAAGAAACTCAGGTTAAAACAAAAAGCCTAAATTAAGCCCCATTCGAATACCCGAAGTATTGTCTTTATAATCCTTGTCATAATAATCGCCATTATTATTCTTGAAAGTATTACTATAATCAAAAATTTTATACCTGTAACCAATATACCTGTCCCATAAAAAATGCTTGCCTATTGAGTTATTTTTGCCTATTAATACGCCCAAGGAAGTTAAATTCCCATTGGTTTCAATAAATTGATAATCAGGGTGGTACTCAGGCACTCCTCCAAATTGTTTGATTTTAATTATCTCTATAAAGCCCCCAATAAATGCCTTTTTTCGGAAGTCCTCCTTTTTACCAAAATAGTATCGCACTTCTGGAATAAACCCTTGGCTCTCGGTAGTTTTGGCATCAAAACCTGGGGTAAAACGCGTGCTGTTATATAAAACCTGAACTGATATTTTCTCATTAAGAATACGTTCATAACCGATACCAAACGAATAGGTCGGGTTTTCTTGATAAGGCAAATAAATAGCTCTGCCTTTTATGATATTTTTCTGGGCAAAAGACAGATTAAAAGTTAGTATTAGAGTGGATATTAAAAATGCTCTCATAATTTTTTTAAGTTTTTGCTAAACTCCACCCCAACCAAGCCATTGGAATATAGGCTCCTACTAAATCTAAAATATTAAACCATAATGGTGCAGGCACCATAACTACCATGCTAATACCTCCAACTAAAAAGAAAACACCTATAGCCATGGCAAATTTTATTTTATGGTTGGCAGCTATTAAAGCCGCAACAAAAGCACCAACCCCTGTGCCCAATGCGTGGGCTAAAAAAGGAAAAATGAAATGCTTTGGTTCGAATAAGTGCATGGCTGCTTTAAGCCCTTCTGTAGTTGTAAGGTCTACACCTTCTGGTGGTGGAATTATAGAACCACTTATGGTAATTAAGCCCATATTTACGGCACTGCCAATTACCAAGCCTGCAATTACTGCTAAAATGTTTTTAAGTATAGGGTTCATAGCTTGTTTATGTTAGCTCGTGTATCATCCTAAAATTACAATTTTAATTCTTCTATTTGTAAACCTACAAGGTCTCTTGCTAAAACCGTATAAAGACCTTGTAAGTTTTAGCTTTCAAAATGAAGTATTGAAGGTATCTTTACTTCGATTTTAAAAACATAAAAGATATGAAACTAATTAAAATCTTTCTCCTGTTTATAGCTGTTCAAGCACAGGCGCAACAAGGCGGTATGTGGATTCCTTCTTTACTAGAAGGAATGAACGAAACCGAGATGCAAGACCTTGGCAGTAAGTTATCTGCCCAAGATATTTATGATGTAAATAACTCTAGTTTAAAAGATGCCATTGGGCATTTTAATGGTGGTTGTACTAGTGAGTTAATTTCTGCCAAAGGGTTGGTATTAACCAATCACCACTGTGGTTTTGGGCAAATTCAATCGCATTCATCTTTAGAAAACGATTACTTAAAAGATGGTTTTTGGGCCATGAGTATGGAAGAAGAATTGCCCAATGAAGGTTTGTATATAGAGTTTATCGTGCGGATAGAAGATGTAACCGACAAAGCATTGGCTGGAGTAACTGATAGCATGACAGAAAAAGAGAAACAATCGCAAATTGATAAAAACAATAACGCCTTACAGAAAGAGGTAAAAAGAGAAACTTGGCAAGACACCAAAGTAAAAGCCTTTTACAAAGGCAATCAGTATTTTCT
This sequence comes from uncultured Roseivirgaceae bacterium, assembly GCA_964596935.1. GTDB lineage: Bacteria > Bacteroidota > Bacteroidia > Cytophagales > Cyclobacteriaceae > JAKISE01. Next base: position 1,875 of record CAZQWZ010000066.1, on the reverse strand, counting down.
TTTTGTTACCGAGCGTTTCGAAGATATTCGTTTAGTGGGTGCGCCCCCAACAAGCATTGGTAAGTTTGGCAGCGATACTGATAACTGGGTTTTTCCGAGGCATACGGGAGATTTTTCGATGTTTAGAATTTATGCAGATGCCAATAACCGCCCTGCAACCTATAGTAAAGACAATGTGCCTTACACACCAAAACACTTTTTGCCTATTTCGTTAGATGGTATTGAAGAAGGTGATTTTACTCTGGTATTTGGCTTCCCTGGCCGTACCGATGAGTATTTGCCTGCAGTTGCCATTGAGCATATTACAAAGGAGTTTAACCCAAGCAATATTGCCATTCGCGAAGCGGCTTTAAAGGTGATAGATGCTAACATGAAATCGAGTGATGATATTCGCATAAAATATGCATCTAAACAAGCTCGAATTGCCAATTACTGGAAAAAATGGATTGGTGAAAATCTTGGAATCGAAAAGAGCAATGCCATTGCCAACAGGCGTGCGTTTGAAGCTTCGTTTACAAAGGCTTTAGCCGAAAAAGGATTGGAAGATAGCTATGGAAATATTCTTCCTGAATTTGACAAACTCTACGCTGATTTTGGAGCCGTAAATATTAAGCGTAGAAATTTTATTGAAGTATTTATCATAAATAATGAGCTGATGAATATGACATTTCGCGCCTACCAATTGGAGCAATCTGTAACTAGCGATAAAGACAATCTTGCTAAAGCAAAAGCTACATTAACAAGCCAATTAAAAGGTATTCATAAAAATTATGATGTAGGTGTAGATAAGGGAGTTTTTGTTAATGTGATGCCGTTTTATGCTAAAGATTATAATGCCTCTATTTATGATAATACGGCTTTTACTAATTTAGAAAGTGCATTAGCACTACTAGAGGGCAATGCCAAAAAAGTAGTAAAAAAGCTTAATGAAGACCCCGCATACATCTATGCAAAACCTATGATTGAAGAGTTCTACAATACTATTAATCCAGAATTTCAACAAATAAGCACAGCTATTGCAACCTTGCAAAAGCAGTATATGAAAGCATTGATGGAAGCATTACCTGCCGCTAGGTATTTCCCAGATGCGAACGGAACACTACGTGTAACCTATGGCCAAGTGCAAGGTTACTCACCTCGCGATGCCGTGTATTATAATCCTGTAAGTTATTTAGATGGCGTTATTGAAAAATATGTGCCAGGAGATTACGAGTTTGATGTGCCTGAACGGTTACGTGATTTATACGAAGCCAAAGATTATGGGCAGTATGCCGATGCCAATGGCAAAGTGCCTGTTTGCTTTTTAGGCACTAACCATACCACAGGGGGTAACTCAGGAAGCCCTGCAATTGATGCACACGGTAACTTGGTTGGATTAAATTTTGACCGTGTTTGGGAAGGTACTATGAGCGATATGAACTACGACCCTGAAATTTGCCGTAACATTATGGTTGATTTGCGCTATGTGCTTTTTATCGTTGATAAATATGCAGGGGCAACCCACCTTATTGATGAAATGACGTTGGTACACCCGAAACAATAGCATAAAAAAGCTTCGTAATTATTACGAAGCTTTTTTATGTTCTAAACTTTCCTCTACACCCTGAGAGCCTGTGTTCGACCTAAAAACAATCATTAGACACAGGAATCGTCTTTGCGAAAATTTTTGTTTAAAAATTTGTGGCAATCTGTTCCTTTTATAACAGAATGCCACAAAAACAACCAAAACTTTTATTCATCTGAAACTAAAAGTGCGTTTTTTCGCATTGACGTATACTCTCTTATATCGAACTCAAGTTAAAAGGTTTACAACCTTATCAGTTAGAGCTAAAACCTTCACTAGAACTTTAAATCTCCTTAAAATAGCTCTAGCCT
>CAZQWZ010000065.1:0-12566 GCA_964596935.1 uncultured Roseivirgaceae bacterium | reverse complement strand
CTCTCTTTAGACATTGATGACACCGCATCAGTAGTCCTAATATTTTCTAAAGTTACAAGTTTTAAAACATCAAACTTTGTCACAAATTTTCCGAACCTTTGGCACATAGGACACCACCCATCAAGAAAGATTATTAATTTTTGATTCTTTATCACTTCGAACACATGAAGGTATTCATTATTAGTTATAAATACAAAATAAGTTGAAAGCATTACCCATGAAAAATTATCAATTCTCATAAATATCCAAATTCCAACATGTAAAAGAACCCCTCCAATGATAATAATAAATTTTGTTCTTTTAAACCAAATGAGAAAGGGGAAAGACAATTCCCAAAACATAGCAGTATATGTTGATATGACTACGAAATAATGGTTTTCTGTTAATGAGATATTCCAAGATGTCGCCATAAAGTCTTTTACTCTCATTACATAATATATTGCCGTTCCATTTTGCCATAATTCACCTTCGAGTTTAGCTAAAGCAGTAAATAAAACAAAATGATTAGTTTTTCCTATCCCCGAGGCAGAGCCATCGGGGTATTACGGAAAAACTTCGGCTGAAAAAGCCGACCATCATTTTGAAAAGTTTTTTGCTTCGCAAAAATTATCATTACACAAGCCTACCACACGCAGCAGAGCTGCGGGGTATTATTTGAATAAAAGCACTTATTGGTGAAACAACAGCAATAGTTTATTAGGTCACAGACCTTAATTTTTATTTGTAGGCAACAAGTTACGCAAGGCAAGCTTGCGCCAATTAGGCGAATAAAATATTTTTCCAACATTCTCTTTGCAAGGCAATAGAGCCTAAAAAAGGGTGTGAAAATTAATTTTCACACCCTTTTTTATATTTTAATTTACAGATTACTTCGCTACGCTCGCAATGACGTTACATTTTAAGCCTCACCTACAGCACCTCCAAAATTCATTGGAAATTGAGGAGCGCCATTTGACTGCTTAATTGCCCCGTGTGCTTGCTCGTACTTTTGAATATTTTCATTCAAAGCGCTAAGCAAACGTTTAGCATGCTCTGGTGTAATCACAATCCGTGATTTAACCTTTGCTTTAGGCACCCCAGGCATAAGCCTAATAAAGTCGATTACAAACTCACTATTTGAGTGTGCAATCATAGCCAAATTAGCATAAACACCTTCTGCTACTTCTTCAGATAACTCAATGTTTATCTGATTTGCATTCCGGTTTTCAACCTGTGGTTTTTTATCCTTATTATCTGCCATAACTTTAGCTTTCAGTTTTTACTTCTTCCTTTTGTTCTTCAACTTCAGGCTCAATTACTGGTGCACTTAAAGATGCTAACTCTGCTTTATTGGCAACGAACATATCATCAAAAACTCGTTGGCCTGTACCTGCAGGAATCAAATGACCTACAATTACATTTTCTTTCAAGCCATTCAATGTATCTCGCTTACCTCTAATAGCAGCTTCACTTAATACCTTAGTTGTTTCTTGGAAAGAAGCAGCTGAAATAAAGCTTTCAGTTCCTAATGAAGCGGCAGTAATACCTTGCAACATTGGTTTAGAAACCGCTGGTTGAGCTTGTCGAGCAACCACCACTTTCGCATCTTTTCTTTTCAATGATGAATTCTCATCCCTTAACTCACGAGAAGTAACTATTTGACCTGGTTTGAAGTTATTTGAATCACCCGAATCAGTTACAAATAATCTATCAAGAATAGAATCATTTTCTGCTCTAAACACAAATTTGTTAACCAATGTGTTTGCTAAGAAAATAGTATCTCCAGAGTCCAAGATCATAACTTTTTGCATCATCTGGCTAACGATACATTCGATATGCTTATCGTTAATTTTTACACCTTGCAATCTATAAACTTCCTGGATTTCGTTAACGATGTAACGTTGAACAGCCGTTGGTCCTTGAATAGATAAAATATCATTTGGGGTAATAGCTCCATCAGAAAGAGGTGTGCCTGATTTTACAAAATCATTATCTTGTACCAAAATGTGTTTAGATAAAGACACCAAATATCTTTTCTTAATGCCATCCTTAGATTCAATAAATATTTCACGATTACCACGTTTAATACCACCGTAAGAAACAACACCATCAATTTCACTAACTACTGCAGGGTTAGAAGGATTACGAGCTTCAAACAATTCCGTTACTCTAGGAAGACCACCTGTAATATCACGAGATTTACTCATGGTCCTAGGAATCTTAGCCATTACCTGACCCGCTTTTAATTTATCCCCATCCGCAACAGCAAGGTGAGCTCCTACAGGAATATTATATCCTTTAGATTCCTCTTTACCATTAATAATGATAGATGGGTTCTTTGTTTTATCTTTTGTATCGATAATTACTTTTTCTCTGTGACCAGTTTGTGCATCAGATTCTTCTTTAAAAGTAACATTTTCAATAACTGATTCAAATTCAACTTTGCCGTCAAACTCACTTAATAGAACCGCATTATACGGATCCCAGAAGCACATTCTATCGTCTTTTTTTACTTTATCACCTTCGTTAACAGTAATAAAGGAACCATAAGGAACGTGATTACTAATAAGCGTTTGTTTTGATTTAGTATCGATGATTTTAATTTCACCTGTACGTCCCATCACAACATCTACTTTTTCGCCATCAGCATTGGTTGTTTCAATGGTACGAACTCCGTCAAACTCAATTTCACCATCAAATTTGGCTACGATTTGCGCATCAACAGCAATGTTAGATGCTGTACCACCTACGTGGAATGTTCTTAATGTAAGTTGCGTACCAGGTTCTCCAATAGACTGAGCTGCAATTACACCAACTGCCTCACCCATATTTACCATTTTACCAGTAGCTAGATTACGTCCATAACATTTAGCACAACCACCACGCTTAGTTTCACACGTAAGTATTGAACGAATTTCAACTTCTTCAATACTTGTTTCTTCTATTTGCTTAGCAAGCTTTTCGATAATTTCTTCACCCGAATTTACTATTAATTCATCCGAAATAGGATCAAAAATATCATGAACACTTACTCTACCTAATATACGTTCTGATAATGACTCAACAACATCCTCATTATCTTTTAATGCAGATACAACTAGACCTCTAAGGGTTCCACAATCAGGCTCGTTAATCACAAGATCTTGTGAAACATCCACCAATCGTCTTGTTAAGTAACCAGCATCTGCCGTTTTAAGTGCTGTATCAGCCAAACCTTTACGAGCACCGTGAGTAGAAATAAAATACTCAATTACATCTAGTCCTTCTTTAAAGTTAGATAAAATTGGGTTCTCAATAATAGCTCCTACTGAACCTGCAATATTTTTCTGAGGTTTTGCCATAAGGCCTCTCATACCACCCAACTGACGAATTTGCTCTCTAGAACCCCTGGCTCCTGAGTGCATCATCATATAAATTGAGTTAAATCCTTGCTGATCTGCTTCCAACTGATCCATTAGAGTAGTTGTAAGCTGAGAGTTAATTCTTGTCCAAATATCAATTACTTGATTATAACGCTCATTATCAGTAATAAGACCTGCGTAGTAATTACTCCACACGGCATCTACTTCTTCTTTTGCCTGCTTAACAAGGCCTTCTTTTTCTTTAGGAATCATTACATCATTAAGTCCCATTGATAAACCACCTTTATAGGCAGATTGAAATCCTAATGTTTTAATATCATCTAAGAAATTAGCAGTTATTGCAGAACCAGAAATTTTATAGATAGTTGCGATAATTTTCTGTAATTCTTTCTTCGAAAGTAGTTTATTGATATACCCAACTTCTTCAGGTACAAACTGATTTACTAAAACTCTACCAGCAACCGTTTCTACAAGCGCATCTTCAAGCTCACCTGTTTCTTCGTTTCTAACTTTGGTTCTAACTTTAATGTTAGCATTTTGAGAAAGAACGTTTTCGTTTAAAGCAATAATTACTTCATCCGCATTATAAAAAACCATTCCTTCTCCTTTAATAGGGAAGTCTTTTGTTGATTTTCTGCCTTTTGTTAGATAGTATAAGCCCAACACCATATCTTGTGAAGGCACAGTAATTGGTGCTCCATTGGCAGGGTTTAATATGTTATGAGATGATAACATCAATAAAGATGCTTCTAAAATAGCTTCGTGCCCAAGAGGTACGTGAACCGCCATTTGATCACCATCAAAATCCGCATTAAATGCTGTACATACCAATGGGTGAAGTTGAATCGCTTTACCCTCGATTAGTTTTGGTTGAAACGCCTGAATACCTAAACGGTGCAATGTTGGTGCACGGTTAAGTAATACTGGATGTCCTTTCAATACGTTTTCAAGAATATCCCAAATAATATGATCTTTCCTATCAACAATTTTCTTTGCAGATTTTACTGTTTTAACTATTCCTCTTTCAATCAGTTTTCTAATTACAAAAGGCTTAAATAACTCAGCTGCCATTGCTTTAGGCAAACCACATTCGTGCAGTTTTAATTCAGGGCCTACTACAATTACAGAACGACCCGAGTAATCAACCCTTTTACCTAATAAGTTTTGACGGAAACGACCTTGCTTACCTTTAAGCATATCACTTAAAGATTTTAATGCACGGTTACCATCAGCTCTTACTGCATTTACTTTTCTTGAGTTATCAAAAAGAGAATCTACCGCTTCCTGAAGCATACGTTTCTCATTTCTAAGAATCACTTCTGGAGCTTTAATATCCATTAATCGTTTTAAACGGTTATTACGAATAATAACTCTTCTATAAAGATCATTTAAATCAGAGGTTGCAAATCTACCCCCATCTAATGGCACCAATGGACGTAATTCTGGTGGAATTACCGGAACCATTTTAATAATCATCCACTGAGGTTTGTTCTCAATTCTAGTTTCAGAATCACGGAAACCTTCAACTACTTTCAACCTTTTTAAAGCTTCTGCTTTACGTTGTTGAGATGTATCTGTAGCTGCTTGCAATCTTAAAGCAGCAGCCATTTCGTTTAGTTTTAATCTAGCAAGAAGCATTTCAACTCCTTCTGCTCCCATTCTCGCAATAAACTTATTTGGATCATCATTATCCAATAGTTGGTTTTCGCGAGGAAGTTTATCTAAAATATCTAGGTATTCATCTTCAGTAAGGAATTCGAGGTATTCGATTCCGTCCTCTTCCTTAATACCTGCCTGAACTACAACGTAACGTTCATAGTAAATTATTTGATCTAATTTTTTGGTTGGCAACCCAAGTAGGTAACCAATTTTATTAGGCAACGATTTAAAGTACCATATATGAGCTACAGGCACCACCAATTCGATGTGCCCCATGCGCTCTCTACGAACTTTTTTCTCTGTTACTTCAACACCACAACGATCGCAAATAATACCTTTATAGCGAATACGCTTGTATTTACCACAATGGCATTCCCAGTCCTTAACAGGCCCAAAAATACGTTCGCAAAACAAACCGCCCATTTCTGGCTTGTACGTTCTATAGTTGATGGTTTCAGGTTGAGTAACTTCTCCGTTTGAGTTCTCCAAAATAGACTCTGGAGATGCAAGACTAATAGTTACTGCTGAAAAATCGTTATTTACTTTTTTATTTTTTCTGAATGACATATTCTTAAAATAAATTTCTTAGTTAAAACCAGGTGATTAATCTAAAGTTACCTCTAATGCTAGGCCTCTTAATTCGTGAATCAATACATTGAATGATTCTGGAATGTTTGGCTTCTGCATATTTTCACCTTTTACAATTGCTTCGTAGGCTTTTGCTCTACCAATTACATCATCAGATTTAATGGTAAGGATTTCTTGAAGCACATGTGCGGCACCAAATGCCTCTAATGCCCAAACTTCCATTTCACCAAACCTCTGACCACCGAATTGCGCTTTACCTCCTAATGGCTGTTGTGTAATTAATGAGTAAGGCCCAATTGATCTTGCGTGCATTTTATCATCTACAAGGTGACCTAACTTAATCATATAAATTACACCAACCGTTACAGGCTGATCAAAACGATCTCCGCTTAATCCATCGTATAAATAAGTACGGCCATAATCAGGCAACCCAGCTTCTTTAAGTTCTGCTGCTACTTGAGCCATAGATGCTCCATCAAATATTGGAGAAGCATACCTTTTACCCATTTTAATTCCAGCCCAACCAAGTACAGTTTCATAAATCTGTCCAAGGTTCATCCGAGAAGGCACACCTAATGGATTTAATACGATATCAACTGGAGTTCCATCCTCTAGGAATGGCATATCTTCGTCTCTTACTATTTTAGCAACAACACCTTTGTTACCGTGGCGACCTGCCATTTTATCACCTACTTTAAGTTTACGCTTTTTAGCGATGTACACTTTAGCAAGTTTTACAATTCCTGCAGGTAATTCATCTCCTACTTCAAGAATGAATCTTTCTCTTTTAAATACACCTGTAATTTCATTTCTTCTGGCAACGTACGCTTTTACAATTTTAACAACCATTTGGTTGGTATCATCGCCTGTCGTCCAGTTATCTAAAATTACATCAGATATTAAGTTTACTTCTTCTGCTACTGCATAAGTACTCTCATCTCTGTAGATGTTTTTATCTGGGAATAAATTGGCTTCAATATTTTTAGCACTGAATTTAACTCCTTTGCTAAGAAGTTCATCTCCAAATTTATGCCCAACAGTCTGCGAAGTTTTGCCAGCTAATAGTGTAGATAATTTCTCAATTACTTCTGCTCTAACAGACGAAAGCTCTTGCCCGTATTTATGTTTAAGAAGTTCAACTTCTTTTTTAGCTTTTGCTCTAAGGTCTTTATCCTTTTTACTTCTGGTAAATAGTTTAGTATCTATAACAACACCTCTTAAAGAAGGTTTCGCTTTTAACGAAGCATCTTTAACATCACCAGCTTTATCACCAAAAATAGCTCTTAGAAGTTTTTCTTCTGGAGTAGGATCGCTTTCTCCTTTAGGAGTAATCTTACCAATAAGAATGTCGCCTTCTTTAATTTCAGCTCCAATTCTAATAATTCCATTCTCATCAAGATGCTTAACAGCTTCTTCACTAACATTAGGAATTTCAGAAGTTAATTCTTCTTCACCACGTTTGGTATCTCTAACTTCTAAATCAAATTCATCAATATGGATAGAGGTATAAATATCTTCACGAACAACACGCTCAGAAATTACAATCGCATCTTCAAAGTTGTATCCTTGCCAAGGCATAAATGCAACTTTCATATTTCTACCTAAGGCCAATTCTCCACCTTCAGTCGCATATCCGTCTGTTAAGGCTTGTCCTTTTTTAACTTTCTCCCCTTTTTTAACCAAAGGTCTCATGTTAACGCAAGTGTCTTGGTTTGTTCTTCTAAACTTAATTAGGTCGTATGTTTTAGAATCGCCATGGAAACTAGCAAGCAATTCATTTTCCGACATATCGTAACGAACAAATATTTTATCAGCATCTACATACTCAACCGTTCCGTCTCCTTCTGCTAAAACTAAAGACCGAGAATCAAGAGCAACTCTTGTTTCAAGGCCTGTACCCACAACTGGAGCTTCTGGCCTTAATAAGGGCACTGCTTGACGCATCATATTCGACCCCATCAAGGCACGGTTGGCATCATTGTGCTCTAAGAAAGGTATTAATGAAGCTGCAACCGAAACAATTTGGTTAGGAGCTACATCCATAAATGCTAATTTATCTGGCCCTACGATTGGGAAGTCTCCTTCAAATCTTGCCTTTATTTTATCATTTATATAGTTACCCTTATCATCTACAGGAGCATTTGCCTGTGCAATATTATGTGTGTCTTCATCCTCGGCAGTTAGATAGGTAATAGTATCAGGAGTCATTCCTACTTTACCATTTTTATCAACTTGTCGATATGGAGTTTCAATAAATCCCATACCATTCACTTTTGCATGAACACAAAGTGATGATATCAATCCAATGTTTGGACCTTCAGGAGTTTCAATAGTACATAAACGGCCATAATGCGTATAATGAACATCTCGAACCTCAAAACCTGCTCTTTCTCTAGAAAGACCACCTGGCCCTAAGGCTGAAAGCCTACGTTTATGGGTAATCTCTGCCAATGGATTGGTTTGATCCATAAACTGAGAGAGTTGATTAGTGCCAAAAAACGAATTAATAACTGAAGATAATGTACGCGCATTGATTAATTCAACAGGCTTAAAGTCTTCGTTATCTCTAACATTCATTCGTTCCTTAATAGTACGAGACATACGAGCCAAACCAACACCAAATTGTGTATAAAGTTGCTCTCCTACGGTACGTACCCTTCTGTTACTTAAGTGATCAATATCATCAACAATTGCTTTTGAATTAATTAAGCCAATTAAGTATTGAATAATACGAATGATATCATCTTTAGTTAAAACACGACTTTTTTCAGTCATATCAATCTTAAGCTTTCTGTTGATTCTGTAACGACCAACTTCACCCAAGTCATAACGCTTATCACTAAAGAATAAGTTGTTAATTAAATCACGGGCAGTTCCTTCATCGGGAGCTTCTGTGTTCCTTAACTGACGGTAAATAGTTTCTACCGCTTCTTTTTCAGTATTAGAGTTATCTTTTGAAAGCGTATTAAAGATGATTGTAAAATCAGTAACGTTTACATCATCTCTGTGTAAAATAATTGATTTCGATCCGCTTTCTATAATTAATTCAATATCACCTTCTTCAATGATATGATCTCTCTCTAATAATACTTCGTGACGATCGATCGATACAACTTCACCCGTATCTTCATCCACAAAATCTTCGGTCCAAGTATTAAGAACCCTTGCAGCAAGTTTTCTCCCTACTGATTTTTTAATGTTTGTCTTTTTAGCTTCAACTTCTTCAGATAAGCCAAAAAGGTCTAGTATATCTTTATCCGTTCCCCACCCGATTGCACGCAATAAAGTGGTAATAGGAAATTTCTTTTTACGATCGATGTAAGCATACATTACGTTGTTTACATCCGTAGCAAATTCAATCCAAGATCCTTTAAAAGGGATGATTCTTGCAGAATATAGTTTGGTTCCGTTGGTATGTTTACTTTGTGCAAAGAAAACACCTGGTGATCTGTGTAATTGAGAAACAATAACACGCTCGGCTCCATTTATTACAAAAGAACCTTTATTGGTCATATAAGGAATATTTCCAAGAAACACTTCTTGCTCTATTGTTTCAAAATCTTCGTTTTCATCATCATTACATGATAAACGCAATTTTGCTTTTAAAGGAACAGAGTAAGTTAATCCTCTATCAATACACTCATCAACCGAGTATTTTGGTGGATCAACCAAATAATCAACAAATTCCAATAGGAAAATGTCACGTGAATCAGAGATAGGGAAGTTATCAGAGAATACTTTGAATAACCCTTCATTTTCACGACTTTCTGCAGGAGTTTCTAATTGAAAGAAATTCTGGAATGATTTTACTTGAATATCCAAAAAATCAGGATATTCGATAATTTTCTTAATCGAAGAAAAGTTAATTCTTTCGGATTGAATTGCTGTTGCCAAAACTTTATTTTGTTAAAGTTAAAATATGCAGGTTGCCCTACGAAATGGTTTTGTACTAATTCTTGTACAAACAGGAAAAGACCCCTTTCCCGATTTACATCGAAAAAGGGGCCTAATAAATTTAGGCCTTATAAAGAGCCACCAAAGTTTACTTCAATTCAACTTCAGCTCCAGCTTCTTCTAATTGCTTTTTAAGCGCTTCAGCTTCGTCTTTAGAAACACCTTCTTTGATTGCTTTAGGTGCACTATCAACTACTGCTTTAGCTTCTTTAAGTCCAAGACCAGTTAATTCTTTTACAAGTTTAACGATTGCTAATTTAGCTCCACCTGGTGCTACAAGAACTACATCGAAAGCTGTTTTTTCTGCCGCTTCTTCTTCTCCACCTCCACCAGCTACCATTACTGGTGCTGCTGCTGCAGCAGGCTCAATACCATGCTCATCCTTAAGGATTCCAGCTAACTCGTTTACTTCTTTTACAGTTAGGTTAACTAACTGATCAGCGAATGCTTTTAAATCTGCCATTTTATTTTTTAATTTTTAATTATTCAACACTAATTTTCACGTTCAGACAATGTCTTAACTAATCCTGACAATGTAGTTCCACCACTTTGTAACGCAGAAACAACATTTTTAGCAGGAGATTGAAGAAGACCAATAATTTCGCCAATAAGCTCATTTTTAGATTTAAGCTCACTAAGCATTTTTAAGTGCTCTTCACCTATAAATAGATCGGAATCAATGGAAGCTCCTTTCAATATAGGTTTGTCTTCAGACTTACCTGATTTTCTAAACTCTCTAATCGCTTTAGCTGGCAAATTACCAACTTCCTTTGAAAAGATAATTCCAGAAAAACCTTTTAATACTTTATCAAAAAACTCTGTATAATCTGTTTCTAATGTTTCTAAAGCTTTACGAATTAATGTGTTTTTATACACACCATATTCAACACCTTTTTCGAAACAAATTCTTCTAAATGCATTTACTTGGCCTACAGTCAACCCAGCAGCATCGGTAACATAGAAGAAATTATTTTCTTCAAATTTACCCGTTAGTTCTTTTACTACTTCTACTTTTTCTTCTCTAGTCATGACTATAAACTTGAAATTGATTTTTGATCTATTTTAAGCCCCGCACTCATAGTGCTTGACATGCTAATGCTTTTAAAGTACGTTCCTTTAGCAGATGCTGGTTTCAATTTAGAGATCATTTGCAACACCTCTTCAGCATTTTCTTTAATTTTCTGAGCATCAAAAGATGCTTTTCCAATGCTAGCATGTATAATGCCAGCTTTATCTACTTTAAAGTCGATTTTACCACTCTTAACTTCTTTAACAGCTTTTGCAACATCTAATGTAACTGTACCAGATTTAGGGTTAGGCATTAAACCTCTTGGCCCTAATACTCTACCCAAACGACCAACTTTAGCCATTACAGTAGGCATAGTAATAATTACATCAATGTCTGTCCATCCACCTTCAATCTTTTTGATGTATTCATCAAGACCAACGTGATCTGCACCTGCATCTTTAGCTTCTTGTTCTTTATCTGGAGTACAAAGCACTAATACAGTTATATCTTTACCTGTACCGTGTGGCAATGTAACCACTCCTCTAACCATTTGGTCAGCTTTACGAGGGTCAACTCCTAAACGTATGTCTAAATCAACTGAAGCATCAAATTTTGTAAAAGTAATGTCTTTTACTAATTGAGCTGCATCACTTAATGTGTACTCTTTTTCAGAGTCAACTTTGTCAAGTAGTGCTTTTTGATTTTTTGTTAACTTTCCCATCTTAATAATTCTTAGTTAGCCCAAGGTGCTGTACCTGAAACTGTTATTCCCATGCTTCGTGCTGTACCAGCAACCATTTTCATTCCAGATTCTATTGTAAATGCATTTAAATCAGGCATTTTAGTTTCTGCAATGCCTTTCACCTGATCCCAGGTTACAGAAGCAACTTTAACTCTATTAGATTCAGCTGAGCCTTTCTTTTTCTTAGCTGCCTCTAGCAACAACACTGCTGCTGGAGGTGTTTTAATTACAAATTCGAAAGATTTATCTCCAAAAATTGTAATTAATACTGGCAATACTTGCCCAGGTTTATCTTGAGTTCTAGCATTAAATTGCTTACAGAACTCCATGATATTAAGACCTTTACTACCTAAAGCTGGTCCTACTGGAGGTGAAGGATTTGCCGCCCCTCCTCTTATTTGTAATTTCAGATATCCACTAATCTCCTTAGCCATTTTCCTCTAATCTATTTTTTCAACTTGCATATAGTTAAGCTCAACCGGTGTATTTCTACCGAAAATTTTCACCATTACATTAAGCTTTTTTTTCTCTTCAAAAACTTCTTCTACATTACCAGTAAACCCACTGAAAGGACCATCCATCACTTTCACGTTTTCACCAATAATGTAAGGGTCGTTAAGTTTCTCTTCATTATTATCAATTTCTTCAACTTTACCCATTATCCTGTCAATCTCTTTCTTACGAAGCGCAACAGGCACTTTAGATGTTCCAGTACCTTCACCAAGGAAACCAATAACATTTGGTATTGAATTTACAACGTGGCTTGCTTCACCATGCGTAAGGTCTGCTTCTACCAAAACATACCCTGGAAAGAAATTACGTTCACGAACTCTTTTCTTTCCATTTCTTATTTCATATACTTTTTCAGAAGGTATAAGTACCTGAGTAACATACTCCTGAAGTTTCTCTCTTTCAACTTCTGTTTCTAGGTAAAGCTTTATCTTCTTTTCCTTTCCACTAACTACTCTTAATACGTACCACTTCAATTCACTCATCTAGATATTATTAAAATGCGTTATAAAACCAAGACATAGCATTATTAAATGCGTAATCAAACACACCTATCATTAGTGCGAATATTACTGAAGCAACCAGTACTAAAACTGAACTGTTCTGCAAATCCTTATACTTTGGCCAAGAAACTTTATCTCGCATTTCTACAACCGATTCCTTAATAAATGTTATCAACTTTTGCATATTAACACAGTAGTTAAAAATTTTAGCACGGGTGGAGAGACTCGAACTCCCAACCAACGGTTTTGGAGACCGCTAC
>CAZQWZ010000064.1:0-12619 GCA_964596935.1 uncultured Roseivirgaceae bacterium | reverse complement strand
AGTCAAGGGGTGACTACTTGCCATAAAGCAGATAGTCACCCCTTGACTGCAATATTATTATTAATCAAGGCACAGGCAATGCATTACCAGCCCAATCATTTGGATTAATATTTGGTATATTGGATCCAAAAGCCTCATTAATTTTATCAATAAATAAGCTGGCAACATAGGCCGCACCTCTTTCGTTTGTGTGCACACCATCTAACGAAAATGCACCAAATGGAGGAAGAATGGTGGCATCCATTCCTGACCCATTAATAATTAAACCATTTTGGGCAATATCTGCAAATATGGCGTTCATATTAAGTAGTACTAAATTCCCATTACTAGCACTAACTTCATTGGCAATTACTGCGTTAAAATCCGAAATACGAGTTGCAATGTCCTCTTGGTTAGCAAGTGTTAACGTATATTCTTCACTTAGTGGTACACCAACCCCGATAACAGAAGCAGGGTTCATAGGATCTGCTAATGTGCCTAGAACACCTCCAGCAGATAGTGTAATTAAATCATCGCTTGTCGCTTGCCGCATGGGAGGAATACCCCAAGCACTTAAATCTGGTATGGTTATATCAATAATTACAATGGCGTTATTACCAGCACTAAATCCAATGGTATCTCTTTTAATAGTAGGAGGTTCGGTTTGGCCTGGAAGCACTCCTGCATTATAGGCATTTATTCCTCCATTAAAGCCAATATACCCCGCATTAACAGCATCTGCGGTTGCTTGATCCATGGGTATTGCATTCCATGCCACGGTGGTAAAATGTGGTATATCATTAATATTTGGCACGTTTGTTAATATGCCTTTAGCTCCATTAGCTGTCATAGCAGCAATAGCTGCACTATAAGTTGCTGTAAACATAGCAACGGGGGTCATATCTTTGGTGCTAGAGCCATCTCCATCTACATTACCTGTTGCACCAGCCAATGCATAGCCTAAGGCATCGTTCCCTCCCAACCATAAAGAAAAGAAGGTGGAATTTGCTGCTGTGGCATCTGCTAATACATTTGCTGTAGCTGGGTCTGTTGCAAACCTACCATAATATGGATTTAGTGTGCCATAACCTGCTACGGCTAAATCTATTATTCTAATACCAGGTACCCCAAAATTATTTAGAGTAGCCTTAACTCCAATATAAGGGGTAATGGCTTGTCCTGGTATAATGGGGGCAGGGGCTGGGCTTGCAGGATTAGTAAGCTGCAATCTTCCTAAAATGGTCATGCCATCAGGAGCTAATCCAAAATAACCATCAACTGCATCTATATCTGGTTGGTTAAAATCGCCACCGCCCACTAGTTTCATTTGGGTAGCCACAATATTTACAAAAGAGGCTTCTTGACCTGCATTGTAAAGGGCTCCATTGGTATAGCCTGCGGTAATTGAGTTGCCAACAGCTACAAATTTGCTAAAATCTGCTGAGCCAGGGGTTGGTTTTTCATCTTCAGGAAAGGTGTAAGTACAACTACTAGCGGTAGCTATTACAGCTACTAATAAATATATATATAATTTTTTCATCTTTCTTAGTTCAATAATTCGTCAAATGTTAAAGAAATATAATAAATAGCTCCTAAGGTAGGGCCACCATAGTTTAACACGTGGCGTGTATTTAAAAGATTAGAACCTCCTACTTTAAGTACAGAACGCATGCTACTTAGTTTATAACTTAGTTGGGCATCAACAGTTCCTATGCCTGGTACTTCTCCACTACCAAAGGAGGATTCCCACCTAAAAGATGTTTGCCAACGGTAGGCAACCGAAAAACCTAGGTTATCGGTTAGTTTTCGATTACTAAAAGAAGCATTTATTTTGTGCTCTGGGGTGTTAAAATCGTTTAAGAAATTCTCATCTAAACCTTGCAATAATTTATTCCAATTATAATTACCTCCAATGGTATAACCTCTACCTAAACTGTAATCTGCACTAAAAGCAGCTCCTGCACCTACCACTTTCTTATCAAAATTGGTATAGGTTTGAAAGGTGTTTTCCTGCCCTTGAGTAGTAATAGGTGTTAGTAAAGTTTGGGAGTTACGTATGTTTTGTTCGGTGTTAGCATGTATGCCCCAAAAATCTGGGCTTGTGGGGTCAGTAGAAACGCCCTCAATATCAATTAGACCTGCAGATTTTCGTAGTTGAACTTGGGTAATAAAGTTATTATAGATATTGTAATACCCAACTATATCAAGCATTAATTTATTATTAATCAATGCTTTATAGCCTAATTCAAACGAAGTAATTTGTTCTGGTTTTACCTCAGGTATATCTGCCTCGCTATAGGGTACTAATAAGCTTAAATATTCGGGATTGCCTAGTTGTGAACCATCGCCATTGGCTTCATTGGCAAATTTTTCGGCAAATGCGTTTACCGAAGCCATTGTATAAGCGTTTGTGAAAATATCGTGCTTTTGGCGGTAAAAATCAAGACCACCTAATAGCCTAGCAGAAACCACATTTAAGTCGATGTGTTGCCCTTGTGTGGTTGGGTTTCTAAATCCTGTTTGAAAAGACATTCTAATATTATGATCTGGTGCTGCCTTTATAACAGCTGATAATCGAGGGTTTATTTGCCCCTTAAAATTTTCGTTTTTATCAAAACGTAAGGAACCTGTTAACCTTAATTTTTCGTTCATTAATGCTTTAGAAGCTTGTGCAAATGCACCATATTCTGCAATGGTAATGGGGTTGCCTGGGGTATCCGGAAAAATAGTTCCGTTAGATCTTAAACTATAGAGTCGGTAGGTTGCACCTGCTATTAAATCCATAAAATGAATTTCTTTTTTAAAATTATACTGCCCTTCTACATGGTACATAGCACTATTATCGGCAAATTTGGATCCGTTTGGAATTACATCTGAAGTTGCATTAGCCAATGCCTCTTCATATTCTGGTGTACCAGGCACTAATCTTTTATTTCCATCGATTGGCGATAAGCCATCGGCTGCTAACCTTGCTGCCATATGAGCATCTTCAGCCCCTTTCCCTTGTAGTTGAGTGGCAATTAAGTAGTTAGCACCGTATAGTCCAAACCAATTGGCATTGGTTCTCCAAGAGTCGTTAATTAATACCCCAGTTAAATCAGCAATATAAGAATCACCTGAATTTTCAAGGGTAGCATAAGCTCTCACAAAAAAGTCGCTTCCTCTAAATTCTAATTTATGCGATTGGATGTTAAAGTTTTTTAACGAGTATCGTTGGGCGCCTGTATAAACCGAGGTGCCTCCACCAAAGCTATAATTATAAGATACTTCTACCTTATCTGTAATTCGGTAAAATAACCCACCACCATATTTAATGTTTTTGGCATTATAATCAACAACGTCTTGTTCTAAGTAGGGGGTTCTCGAAACAACCGTACTGGGTAATTGACTTACGTCTAACCCTAAGGCATCAGCTGTATCATTAAAAGCTCCACTTGCTTTTAATAAGCCTAAGTTAATGGCTACTTCATCACCAAAGGCATGTAGTCTATCTGCGCCTGGGTTAAAGCTAAGCCCAGCAGGAGTATTTGCCTCATTTCTATCTTGCATACTGGTGCCGTACCAATCAGTAGCTCCACTATAAGTAAAGTTTAATTTAAAGGCCCATTTATTATTGATGGCTTTGGCATACCTAATATTTGCTTCGTACATAGGTTGTGCGCCACCAGGACCAAACTGTTCATTGTCAGGGTTTAAGGTTGCATCTTCCGTATTTAAGTCAGAATCACCCAAATGGTTCATACTTGCTTTTACAGATACACTAAGCCCTTGGTAGTCAAATGGGTTTTTACTATTAATTAATAAAATACCATTAAAGGCATTAGGACCGTATAGGGCAGATGCTGCACCTGGTATAAATTCAACACTTTCTACATCAAGGTCGGAAGGCCCATTAAGGCTACCAACAGGAAAGTTTAATGCGGGTGCTTGTGTGTCCATACCATCTACCAATTGCACAAAACGTGTATTACCTGTAGAGTTAAATCCACGTGCATTAAATATTTGGAAGTTGATACTACTTGAGGTCATATCAACACCTTTAAGGTTGGCTATGGCTTTAAAATAAGAATCGGAAGCAGTGTTTTTAATATCTAAAATTCCCATTTTTTCAATCGAAACAGGAGATTCCATAATACTTTGTTCCATTCTAGAAGCAGATACTACAACTTCTTGGCCCATTATCATCTGCTCTTCGAGTGTGATGTCTAAGTCTGTTGTATTTGCATCTGTAATTTCAATTTCTTGAGAGGCAAACCCAACCATAGAAATAATAATGGTTAAAGGAGGAGCAGTTCTTACATCAAAAGCATAATTGCCATCGATATCAGTCACGGTTCCAATAACCTGACCTTTTACAAGAATGTTTACGCCACCTAAAGGTTCGCCACCATCATCGACAACACTACCTTCGATATGTGTACTTTGTGCCATCATACTTGCGCTGATGGATAAGAATAGGGCAGTTATCATTCCAATCCTTAATAATAGTTTTTTCATATTTAATCTTCGATTTGGTTAAAATTCAATGAATCTATTTTGAAAGCTACGTAAATTTTTGCGCCATAAAAAGCAATAGATACTATTTTTAAAGGCAATACAAGCTAAATACTACTAATTATGATTAGTAGATTAGACTATAGTTACTCTTACTTAGGGTTGTTTTTCAACTCTTTACCTAGTGTATCGCAAAGTTTTGTAATACTGTTTGCCATGTTTTCATCTCCTGTTGAAGAAAGTATAGATTGCGCCATTCCACCTAGTGCATCTATGTAAAACATTTTCATTTCGTGTATTGGCATGTCTTTGGTCCAAAGGTCTAACCGCAAGGTGTTTTTTTCTACATCATCCCAAATGCCAATGGTTATGGCTTTTGTGTGGTCGAGGCTGCCTGGTTTATCGGTTGCATCCCATTGTATGGTTTCTGGGATGTTGTTATCGTCTAATTGTATTTTGAAATTTATTTCTGATTTTTTCATGTTAAATAGAGTCTGTAGCGTATTTCTTTTAAGCTCGTCATTCCTGCGCAGGCAGGAATACCTTCTTTTTATTAAAGGATGTCAAAATTACAGATTCCTGCCTGCGCAGGAATGACGTTGGCTGATTTTTTTATTGATTACTTGACCCTTTTTGTCTTAGTGGCAAGGGTAACAAAGAATGCAATCGCCTCTGGGTTTCGCATAGCATCTTTACTAATTACTTTTTCTACAGGCTGACCTAGTAATACTTTTTTTATGGGCGTTTCCATTTTTTTGCCACTAATGGTGTAAGGCACTTCTGCTATTTGTATTATATCATCAGGCACGTGGCGCGGAGTGTATGCTTTTCGAATGGTGGTTTTAATGTTTTTAATTAGTTCATCTGTTAACGTACTGTTATTTTTAAGCACCACAAATAGTGGCATATAGTCTTGTTTATCTTTATCAAGGTAAATTACTAAACTATCCTCGATAAAATTGAGGCTTTCAACGGCTCTATAAATTTCACTTGTTCCAATTCTAATACCTCCTCTATTTAGGGTTGAATCTGATCTGCCATAAATGATTATGCCCTTGCGTTTAGTAACTTCTGTCCAATCGCCATGACGCCATATATTTGGGTACATTTCGAAATAACTCTGGGTATATTTTTCAAAATTAGAATCACCCCAAAAGTAGATAGGCATAGAAGGCATAGGTTCAGAAATAACCATTTCTCCCATTTGGTTAAAAACAGGTATTCCTTCTTTATTATAAGCTTCTAATTTGCAACCTAATGCCCGGCACTGTATTTCGCCTGAATAAACGGGCCAAGTAGGATTGCCTCCAACAAAAGCACTGCACACATCGGTGCCGCCACTTATGGATGCTAGCCACACCTCTTTTTTTACATCACTATAAATCCAATCGAAGCTTTCGGGTGAAAGGGGAGAACCTGTAGAACCGATAGATCGAAGTGTTGATAGGTTATGTGTTTTGCTTGGAGTTATATGGGCGTTTATGCTTGCAGTAACAAAACCAGCACTTGTGCCAAAATGATTGATTTCTGCTTCTTCAATTAAGTGCCACATAGCATCCATATTTGGGTATGCTGGGCTGCCATCATACAGCACCATGGTAGCACCGCAAAGCAGCGATGCATGAATGTAGTTCCACATCATCCAACCGGTTGTGGTGTACCAAAAGCACCGTTCGCCAGGTTTTACATCATTATGAAATGTTAAGTATTTTAGGTGCTCTAATAGTACGCCTCCAACACTATGCGTAATGGCTTTTGGTTTGCCTGTTGTGCCAGATGAATAAAGCACCCACATGGGCTCGTTAAATTTTACTCTGTTAAATGTGAGGGCTATGTTTTTATTCGCAATAGTATTATTCCAAAACGTTGTATTATTAAATTCTACAGTACTGCTACTGTGTAAGTAAGGGATAAATACAACTTGCTCTAATGTTGGAAGTTGCTCAATAATTTGGTTTACTTCTGTGGTTTTATCAAAGTTTTTGCCTCCGTATGAGTAACCGTCAACGGTAATTAATATTTTAGGTTCAATTTGCGAAAACCGATCTACCACTGAGCTTGTGCCAAAATCGGGAGATGTACTTGACCATATAGCTCCTAGTGCATTGGTTGCCAAAAATGCGATTGTTGCTTCGGGTATATTAGGCAAAAAAGCGGCAACTCTATCTCCTTGTTTTACACCTTTAGATTCTAAAAACTGTTTTAAAGAGGCTACTTGTTGTTCTAGCTCAACCCAACTTAAACTAGTTAAATTGTTGGTTTCGTTTTTAAATAATAGGGCTGGGCGATCTTTTGTTTTGTTTCTAAAAATATGTTCGGCATAATTAACTTTAGTGCCCTCAAACCAATTTGCCTTCGGCATTGTATGCGAGGATAAAACTTGAGTTGGTTTAGCATCTGACAGAATGTTGAAATAATTCCAAATGGATAACCAAAAATCTTCGATATTACTTACCGACCAGTTCCATAAACTCTCATAATCTTTAGTATCGATAACATTATTTTCTCTAAGCCATGTTTGATATTTTGAGAGATTGCTTTCGGCTATTGCTTTTTTGCTAGGCTGCCATAGCAGTTTAGGAGATGACATGTTAGCGAAGGTTAATTGTGGTTGATAAAAGGATGTCTAACGCCATTTGTTTATCGCTTGCTAATTGAATCTTTAGGTGGTTCAAGGAATCAAATTTTTCTTCTTTTCTAATTAATTTAATAAACTTAATGGTTATTTCTTCGCCATAAATATCCTTATCAAAGTTGAATATATTTACTTCTATGGTTTGTGTTGTGTTTTTTTCATTAGCAGAGATTGAACTGACTGTAGGCCTAACGCCAATGTTTAGCATTCCATCAAAGCTTGCGTCTCCCAATTCTACTTTAACTGCATAGCTGCCTGATGACGGAATTAGTTTAAACTTAGAATTAACTTGAATATTGGCTGTAGGAAACCCTAATTTCCTGCCAAGCTGATTGCCTTTAACTACCTTGCCATGTAAGCAATGCGGATACCCAAGATATTCATTAC
Organism: uncultured Roseivirgaceae bacterium; assembly: GCA_964596935.1. Lineage (GTDB taxonomy): Bacteria > Bacteroidota > Bacteroidia > Cytophagales > Cyclobacteriaceae > JAKISE01. The sequence continues at coordinate 5,124 of CAZQWZ010000064.1, read as the reverse complement.
TTATATGTATTTCACCTTGAGAGAGATGGTTTCTTATTTTTGTAGAACTAACAGCAATGTGATGAATTTCTTGTTGAGGTATTTCTTCAACGGTAAAACCGTATTCCTCTGAATTGGCTGAGAGTGCTTTAAAGCTACCTTCTCTATTATGTCCAAAACGATGATCATAACCAATCACCAATGTTTTAGTACCTATACTTTTTACTAATATGTTTTTTATAAAATCTGAAGATGTGGTTTTAGCAAACTCTTTTGTAAACTCAATAATGATCAAATGATCGAGGCCAAATCGTCTCAATAATTTAATTTTTTCGTCAAAAGCGGTAATAAGTTTTATCGAGTTATCGTTGCCTAATACTAAACGTGGGTGCGGCCAATAGGTGATTAAAACAGTTTCGCCATTTGTGGAGTTTGCTATGTTTTTAAGTCGACTTAGGATTTTTTGATGCCCAATATGTACGCCATCAAATGTGCCTGAGGTTACTACCGCATTTGGCAATTTTTTAAAATTCTCTATGCCTCTATAAACCTTCATCTATCCGTAGAATTTTTGTTTCTCTGTAAAACTTTGAGCTTCTCTGGGAATCTTTGTGTTATAACCAAACATAGCTATACACAAAGGTACACAAAGGAAACACAGAGATACAGGAAGAAAAATAGTTGCCAATAGATTTATTGTATTAGGTTATTGATTCATTTTTTATTCGAGCAAGCAAATCAGCCTCTTTATTTACTTCTTCAATGGTTATGGCCTTATCAACAGAGTAGTCTCCAATTTTAGTTCTTCTTAACTGTGATAAATAGGCTCCAACCCCAGCAGCAGCGCCAAAATCGTTTACAAGGCTTCTAATATAAGTGCCTTTTGAGCAAGTAACTTTAAATTTTACTTCTGGTAATTTCACCTCTGTTAGCTCAAAAGAATAGATAGTGATTATCCGCGATTTAATTTCTACTTTTTCGCCAGCACGGGCTTTTTTATAGGCACGTTCGCCATTTACTTTAACAGCAGAATAGATGGGAGGAGTTTGCTCAATATCTCCTTCAAATTGTGGGATTAGTGTTTTTAAAAACGATTCTGTAATTTGTGAAATATCACCACCATCTTCCACCTTTGTTTCTAAATCATAACTTGGAGTGGTTTTACCCAACACCATTGTGCCAATGTACTCTTTGAGTTGCTCTTGAATAGAACTTATCGTTTTGGTTTTTTTACCTGTACATAAAATCAACAATCCTGTAGCTAAAGGATCAAGAGTGCCTGCATGCCCAATTTTTCTAATCTTTAATTTGCCTCTTAATTTTTTAACGATGTCAAATGAAGTCCAACCTAATGGCTTATCAATTAGAATTACATAATCTTCAGTGGTGGAGGGTTGATTCATATAAATTGAACAACTAAAGTTATGGTTGAAACTGCGAAGCAGTAATAGGCAAAGTAAACTAAGCTGCCTTTTTTTACAATATTAATCATCCATCGGCAGGCAAATATGCCAAAAGTTAATGCCGCAATAAAACCAACTGCTAAGGCTGTAGTTGAAATTTCGGTGGAAGATAATGGTTGTTCAATCAAATCCTTAACCTTTAATAAGGTAGCACCCAAAATAGGAGGGATTACCATTAAGAATGAAAAGCGAGTAGCTTTTTCTTTATCAACGCCAAGAATTAGGGCTGTGGCAATGGTTGCACCTGACCTTGATATACCAGGAAGTACGGCAAATGCTTGGGCAAAACCAATGATGATAGATTTTGAGTAAGATAACTCGCCTGTAGTGTTTTGTGCTTTTAAATAATTAGCTGCTAATAAGATAAAACCGGTAATCATTAGCATGGATGCAACAAAAATTACTTGCCCATCAAAAAACTGTTCTACTTGAGATTCAAAAAAAAGTCCTACAATTCCTACAGGAATCATTGATAAAATAATGTATAGAACAAGTTTAGTTTCTTCGTTTAATTCAAACTTAAACAGGCCTTTAATAATGTTTATGATTTCTTTCCAGAAAACAATTATGGTGCTTAAAACCGTGGCACCATGTACAATAATTGTAAATAATAAATTATCTGCAGAATTAACACCTAGTAGAACCGCACCAATCTGAAGATGCCCACTACTGCTAACAGGTAAAAACTCTGTTAAGCCTTGAACTGCACCCAAAATCAGCGCTTCTAGTAAACTCATTCTTTGGCCTTTGGTTTTCTTGTAATGGCATACAATTCAAAAATAAACCCAGACATTACAAGTATTGGACCCAATGTAATGCCTCTAAAACCAAGCCCATAAGGCTCTGTGTCGGTTGTCATTGTTATAAAACCAATAATAATTAAGGCAATGCCCACAAGCATTAAAATATAGTTGTTGCGCCCAAAAGGCATAGGTGAGTTACTCATCTTTAATATAGTTCGTCAAGTGAAAGTTTTAAATATTTGTTAACTGCTCTAAGTGAGCTAAACAATCCTAATACTGCCCCTAAAAGTAGTAATATGCCGAATAACATGTACAAGTGGTTAACTTCTTTTAACAAAATAAGGTCATCAATTTTTGTATAGGCATATTCGCTAATTGCAAATAATGATGCTGAGGCAAGCAACCCCGATAGGATGCCGTGAAACATTGATCGGAAAACGAAAGGGCGTCTTATAAATCCATTGGTTGCGCCTACAAGTTGCATGCTTCGAATTAAAAAACGTTGTGTAAATAAGGCTAGTTTAATAGTATTGTTAATGAGGATAATAACCACCAGTATTAATATAGCTGCAAATCCGGCAAGTATTAAACTTATATTTTTAATATTTTTATTTATGGTATCTATTAAGTTGTTAACATAAATAACTTCAAATATGCCTGGGAATTTTAAAATGCTTTCCTTTATGGTTGTCATTTTAGCTTCGGTTTGGTATTCCTCACTAATATTAATGGTGAAGGCATCTCGTAAAGGATTTTCTCCTAAAAAGGAGGCAAAATCTTCTCCAGTTTCAGCTATAAATTTTTCCGCAGCCTTCTCTTTCGATATAAATAAAATTTGAGGAACACCCTCTGCATCTTTAGAAACATAATCTGCTTGTTCAAAAGAATGTCTTATTCTGGTTAATTCAGATTTTGATACCTCTTTTTTTAGGTAAACCTGTATCTCAATATTTTCCTTTATGAGGCGAGTTAATTTTTGCGAATGAAGCACAAGAAGCCCTAATAGGCCTATTATAAATAGTGCTATTGAAATGGAAAAAACCACACTAACGTATGGATATGATCCAAGTTTTCTTTTTTTAACAGTAGGGGAGGTTTTCAATATTTGTAAAACTTAAGTTTCAAAGTTAAGCAAATATTATATACCTAAAGAAAAACAAAAATGAATTTATTACCTTAACCTTTCAAGTTTGAGTTTGAGGCTTTTATCTACCACTGATTTTAATGGAGTTATAGCATCTGTTTTATCCTTGATGTAGTAAAAATTAGATTTGTAGTAAAGATAAACATCAACTTTGTTCTCTTTATTTAACTCTAAAACTTCAAATAGTCCTTCTTCAAAATCGCCATACAAAACAAGCTTGGCTTGTGAGTATTGGTAATGGAAGTTGTACTTTTTCTTTAGAACAATTTTTACATCAACTTTAGTACTTAAATTAATTGAAGTAGAGCTTATGTCAGATGGAATATCTAAGTTTTCTTCTTGTAAAGTTTCGTTTTCAAACTCGTTTTCAGAATCAGGTAAAGTAGGAATATTTATAGTAGGAGTGGTTTCTTTTTCAACTACTTCATTAGTGCTTTGTTTAGTAACTTCTTCTTTAGTTACTAGAGCAATAGTTGATTCTTTTTTCAACTCCTCAACAATTTCATTTTTATCAATGCTGTTATTAGGTAAAATTTCAACGATTTCGGTGTTGTAAGTTAACTCTATTTGCTCTGTTGGTGTAAAATAATACCAAGCAGCAGTTCCTAAAAGTATAGTAGCTACGCTGCCTGCAAATATTTTATACAATCCTGTGGCAGCTGTGCTAACAGCCGTTATTGGTACTTTATCAAGCATTGCTTTTAATTCAGCTTTGCGAGCTTGTTTTATGCCGTTTATAACTTCATTCTGAAAATTATATTCAGATTGAAGTTCAGTATTAGTCTCTATCTCATTCAAGAATTCGTTCTTTTCAGAACTGCTGAGTTCGTTATTAAAATAAGCTTCTACTTTGTCAAAATTATTCATAATTAGTCTAAGAAATCTTGTGCTGAATATTGCGATTTAATAATTTCATCCAACTTTTTCTTGCATTTATATTTTTTCGTTTTAGCAGTATCTGTATTGGCAAATCCAACACGCTCCGCTATTTCTTTCATTGACATTCCATCGAAATAATAATACGATAATACCTTTCTACAAGTTTCGCCTAATTGGCTAATGCACTCTCTCACTATTCTTGCTTTTTCCTCTGCATCGTGCTGCTGGTAGTGGGGTCTATCGTGTGGTTCGTTTGTATGTCTCTTTTTTCTATCTAATTCTTTACGCCATAAATTAAGGCAAATACTATATATATAAGTGCTAATTTTTGCGGTTAACACTAATTTGCCACTTACCGCTTTTTGCCAAAAAACCACTACAGCTTCTTGATAAATATCTTTGGCCTCTTGTTCGGTCCCGCTGTTGTTTTGAACCAAACGCATCATCATACGATAATTCTTTTGGTAAACAACCTCTAAGGCTTGCTCATCGCCCCGACATATTTGTTTAAATATCTCTTGGTCGGTCATTGGTATTTGTGGTTTATACGGTTAATGTAATGTTAGTAACCTCCTTAAAGTGCAAAAAAATATTTTCTATAATATCTTACACTAAAGCTTTAATTAGTTACACCTCAAAAATGCAAAATTTTGCTCACTTATAGTGCTTTATAAGGTTTAGAAATAAAAAAAAGTGCCCCGTGTACTACGGAGCACTTTAAAACCAAAACCTCACCTTATGAAAAAACTTATATTTCAAAGGTAGAATGGGTGCAACTGTTTTTTATGAGCTAATTACCTAAATTGAGTAATTAGGTGTTTTGCCTAGTCGGCTTTAAGCCAAGTTTGAGTTCTAAAAAAGAAGGCAATATATCCTCGTACTTGTAAGGTTCCGTCTTCAACCCAAAGTTTGCAAT
>CAZQWZ010000063.1:0-12716 GCA_964596935.1 uncultured Roseivirgaceae bacterium | reverse complement strand
TATTTCCTTGATACAGGAATTCTTGTAGGCACAAGAATGGCTTTATGAAACTTAGTTTGCACTTCTTTAAAAATGGGATAAGCTTCTAATTGTGAGTAAAATTTTTCCATTCTTACTTTATAGTTAGGCTGATCAAAAATAACCCGCGGCTTACTGTTAGGGAAATACCTATACACTCGCATTTGAACTTCATTCGCTTTAGATCTATCGTTGCCCGAATATAGCTGAATGGTGAGGCCTTCGATATAGCGAGTTCTTTCGTTATTATAGTTGTTCACAAGTAATAAAGCAGAATCTAATCGAGCGGTTATTAATAAGCTAGAATCTATGGGTTCCGTATCAATTTCAGCAATGATAGTGCTTGTAGAATCAACAGCATCCTTAGGTAAATAGGGAGTTAAATCTTCAGCATAAACATCTGATGATTTCGATTTATTTGTATTAAATGTAGTTATACAAGCAGTGTTTGCTAAAACTAAAATAAAGAATATGTACTTTCTTCTTTGCATTAATATAGTGACATCAAAATAAATTACAAATCTAGTTAAAACAGTATTGATTTAATATACAAACTCGTCATTACGAACCCCGACCAAATTTCTAATACTTACGTCAAAGTATAGATGGGGTGAAGTAATCCGTTACCTAATACCTGCGTGGTAGATTATAACAGATTGCTTCAGTCGTTCCTCCTTCGCAATGACGTGATTCATTACTCCTCAATAATAACGCAATTACCTTGCCTTACGTCTTCTTCTACTTGCTTAAACTTTACATCTTTTTTAACCGAACCATTGGCATATTGAACGGTAACTCTTTGGTTTCTACTAGCAATTTTTTGTGTTTTGGCAGGTTCAACTTTCTGAGCAGGTTTACTTGGGTCGTGTGCTTGGCGCCCATCACTTAAAGCAGAACGGGATTCATCTTTTTGCTCATTCAGCTTCTGTCTTCTTTGAGAACGAGCTTCTTGCACTTCGTTTGCTTCTTGTACAGGTATTTCCGCTTTCATTAAAAATGAAATGGTATCTTCATTTAGCTTGGCAATAAATATTTTGAACAAATTAAACCCTTCAAACTTATAAATTAAAAGAGGATCTTTTTGCTCGTAAACAGCATTTTGAACCGACTGCTTAAGGTCGTCCATTTCACGTAAATGTTCTTTCCAAAGGTTATCGATGATTGCTAACACAATCATTTTTTCCATTGCCTTAATTAGTTCTTCGCCTTCAGTTTCAACTGATAATTCTAAGTTGGCGCTTACGCCAATTTGTTTTTTACCATCTGTAAAAGGCACTAAGATATTTTTAACTGTGGCACCACGTGTTTTTTGAATATCAGTCAAAATTGGCATCGACTTTTCAGTGATGGTTTTGTTTTTACGGTGGTAATGTTCTAAAGCTAAATCATACGTTTTATCTGTTAAATCTTGCTCAGTAATTTCGGCAAATGCCTCTTTCGAAATAGAGATGTCAATTTGCAAAGTACTTAATAACGTAAGTTTAAAGCCATCAAAATCATTAGTGCCTTTATGGTTAAGAACAATATCATCGCAGGTATCGAAAAGCATATTTAAAATATCAAGCTCTAATCGCTCGCCATTCAAAGCATTTTTTCTACGCTTGTAAATTACTTCACGCTGCGAGTTCATTACATCATCGTACTCCAATAAACGTTTACGTATTCCAAAGTTATTTTCTTCAACTTTTGTTTGAGCACGCTCAATGGAGTTGGTAATCATCGAGTGTTGAATAACCTCGCCTTCTTCTAACCCAATTTTATCCATTAACTTGGCAATACGCTCTGGCATAAAAAGCCTCATGAGGTTATCCTCCAACGAAACAAAAAACTGAGACGAACCTACATCTCCTTGTCGTCCTGCTCTACCTCTCAACTGCCTATCTACTCTTCGAGATTCGTGCCTTTCGGTACCAATAATAGCGAGCCCTCCTGCTTGTTTTGATTCAACAGCAAGCTTAATATCGGTACCTCTACCTGCCATGTTGGTGGCAATGGTTACGGTGCCAGGGTTACCGGCATTGGCTACAATATCAGCTTCTTTTTGATGCTGTTTTGCATTTAGTACTTGATGCTTAATTTTTTTCATCTGAAGCATTCTGCTCAGTAATTCAGAAATTTCTACTGAAGTAGTACCCACTAAAACGGGCCTTTTATTATTGGTAAGCTCAATAATTTCTTCGACAACGGCATTAAATTTTTCGCGTACCGTTTTATACACTTTATCTTCGGTATCGTTCCTTATAATATCTCTATTGGTAGGAATTACCACTACATCTAGTTTGTAGATTTCCCATAGTTCCCCTGCTTCGGTTTCGGCAGTACCCGTCATACCCGAAAGCTTATGGTACATTCTAAAGTAATTTTGAAGCGTTATGGTAGCATACGTTTGAGTGGCATCTTCCACCTTCACATTTTCCTTGGCTTCAATGGCTTGATGCAATCCATCAGAATACCTACGGCCTTCCATTACACGGCCAGTTTGCTCATCTACAATTTTAATTTTACCATCATCGAGGATGTATTCAGTATCTTTTTCAAAAAGCGTAAATGCTTTTAAAAGTTGGTTTACAGAGTGAATGCGTTGTGCTTTGATAGAGTAATCTTGAATTACTGTATCTTTTTTCTTAACTTTTTCGTCCCCAGAAAGCGATTCATCTTTTTCTAGTTTTGAAACCTCATCGCCAATATCGGGTAATATAAAAAATTGAGGGTCTTCACCTTCACCTGTAATTAGATCAATTCCTTTTTCGGTTAAATCTATACTGTTATGTTTTTCATCTATGGTAAAGTATAAAGGCTCATCAGCCTCAGGCATCATTTTAGAATTATCCTGCATATAAAAATTCTCCGTTTTTTGCAGAACTTGTTTAATGCCAGATTCACTTAAAAATTTAATAAGAGGTTTATCCTTAGGCAGCCCTCGGTAGGCTCTAAAAAGAGCTACGCCACCTTCTTTTTCTTGGGTATCTGCTAATAATTTTTTGGCATCTAATAAGTATTGGTGTACAATTCTTTTTTGAGCATCCACCAATTTTTGTATTCGGGGTTTTAAATCGTAAAACTCGTGTTCATCGCCTTTCGGTATTGGGCCGGATATAATTAATGGGGTTCGGGCTTCGTCCACTAAAACAGAATCTACCTCATCTACCATGGCAAAATGGTGTCTTTTTTGCACTAAATCACCTTGCTCTTTGGCCATATTATCTCGTAGATAATCGAATCCAAATTCGTTATTAGTACCATAAACTACACCAGAACCATAGGCTTTTATACGCTCTGGAGAGTGTGGTTCATATTTATCAATACAATCAACACTAATGCCGTGGAATTCTAACAAAGGCCCCATCCACTCCGAATCTCGAGTTGCTAGGTAATTGTTTACTGTAACTAAGTGAACACCTCTGCCAGATAATGCATTTAAAAAAGAAGGAAGGGTAGATACCAATGTTTTACCTTCACCAGTAGCCATTTCGGCAATTTTGCCTTGGTGCAGAACAACGCCACCAATAAGTTGCACATCGTAATGAATCATGTTCCAAACCATTTCAACACCAGCCGCTTTCCATCGGTTTTGCCAAATAGCTTTGTCGTTGTTGATTTCAACATGCTCGTGTTGCGCAGCATATTGCTTATCGTGCAAGCTAGCAGTAACTTCCAATGTTTCGTTTTCGGTAAAACGCTTGGCTGTTTCTTTTATAATGGCAAATGCTGTTGGTAGCACTTCCAAAAGAATTTTCTCTAATTCCTCGTTTCTATCCTCCTCTAATTTATCAACCTTGCTAAAAAGAGCTTCTTTTTGATGTACATCAAGTTCTTTGTTTTCAGTAGCTTCTGTTTGAAGTTCCTTGATTTCATCATCAATAGACTGAAGATGTTTATTTATGATAGTACGAACTTCTTCCGTTTTTGCTCTTAGGTCATCATTACTTAATGTGCCTAAAGTTGCAAATACTTCATTTGTTTTATCTACATAGGGCATTACTGCCTTAATATCTTTATCTGATTTGTTGCCAAATATTTTGGCAACGGTCTTGCTAAAAAAACTAGCCATTATTATTACTACTGTTTAAATTTCGATTGGCAAATATAGAGATTCCCAAGACTCTTTTAATGGTCTTAGAGATGTATTGTGCCTGAAAAAACGTGTTCGGCTGGACCTTCCAGCCAAATGTTTTCAAATCCATTTTTATTTACGGAAAAACTTACTTTTAAGATGCCTCCTTTTGTTTCAATTGTAGTTGGAGAATTACATCCTTTTAATGATGCCGCTAATGCCGAAGCGGTTACTCCTGTACCACAAGATAGTGTTTCATTTTCAACTCCTCGTTCATACGTACGTACGAACAAGTGAGTATTATCTTGTATTTCAACAAAATTAATATTGGCTCCATTTTTACCAAATAAGCCAGAATTTCGCCATTTTCTGCCTTCATTTAATACATCAACTTGCTTAACATTATCAACAAATAATACAAAATGTGGTGAGCCAGTATCAATAAAAATACCGCCTTCAATTTTGCTTCCATTTTTTACATTGGCCATTTGCAAATTGATAGTGTCGCTTAATATTTCTCCTTTATGGTCTCCATCAAAAGCATTAAAAGAAATAGTGGTTTTTGTCAAATTTAACGACTGTGCAAAACGAATGGCTGCTCTGCAGCCATTGCCACAAAGGCTTTGCGAGCCATCTGGGTTATAAAATACCATGTTAAATTCGCTATCGTTTGAGTTCTCAATTAATATTAGCCCATCCGATCCAATTCCAAATTTTCGGTCACAAATTTTTTCAATGGTTGAGGTGTTTTTAGGAAATACATTTTTCCTATTATCCACAACAATAAAATCATTGCCTGCGGCTTGATATTTTTCAAAATGAATTTGCATATTTGCGAAGGTAGTATTTTTCAAAATATTTTCGTAAATTGTAATACTTCAATTTTTTAAAGATGATTATAGTCGAAGACAAATTGGGTAAAACCGAGTATCTAGAAGATAAAAAAATAATAGCATCTACCTATAAAGGCAGAGTTGATAGAGATATGTCGTTTGATCATTTGGCTAAAGTAATTGAGTTTTATAAAAACAACGAAGTGCAAGCAGCCATAATTGATTTAACCCAATTGTATGGCTCGTTTGCCGTAATAATGGAATATTTAGGAAAATCTTTTTATCCTATAGCAGTAAAAAGCGGGCTGAAGGCGCAAGCATATATTTTAAAGGATGATCTAATTATTGAAAACTTGGCTTCTAAATTACAATCGTTAACAAAAAAGTTTAAGATTGAGGCACAAACTTTTAATACAAAAGAAGAAGCTGTTGTATGGATAGATTCCATTATTTTAAAATAGAAAGGTTCTAGTAAATCCTAAAAATTAGAGATACTATGATAATAGCAGAAAACAAGGTGGGTGTTACCAGTTTTTTTGAAAAGGAGAAAATGTTGGTATCAGTTTATGGTGGGCTGGTTGATATTGATTTAGTAATTGAACACCTTAAAAAGATTATCGAATTTTATAAGCAAAATGAAGTAAATGGGTCTGTAGTTGATATAAGTACCGTGTTAGGTTCTTTTGCTAAAATAATGGCTTTTTTAGAAAGTGATTATTGCCCAGTGGCGATTAAAAATGGGTTAAAAGTACAAGCGTATGTGGCATCAGATGATTTGATAATTAAAAATCTTAGTGCCAGACTAGAAATGATGGCTTCCATGTTTAACATTCAATCTGAAGTTTTTAAATCTAGAAATGAAGCAGAGGAGTGGGTAAAAACTGCAATTAAATCTGATTAATTCTAGTATTTTATATTGTATTAAACCAAAACCAACTTTATTATTTTTTATGATTGTTATAGAAAGTGAAGCAGGTACTTCAACTTATTATTCAAAGGAGAAGATTCTAATATCTACCTACAAAGGAAAATTTAAATTTGATAGTGCACTTAAACACTATCAAAAAGTATTTGATTTTCATATTAAAAATGGAGTAAAGGGCGATGTTATTGACATTAGTAAGCTTTTTGGTTCTTTTTACAAGCTATTAAATTTTATAAAAGATACCTATCCTGCCATTGCAAAAAGTGGATTGGTTTGCTGTGCTTATGTGGTTGATGACGATATTATTGTTAATAATTTGCTTGGCAAAGTGGCCGAAATAGAGAAGCCTTTAAACCTTAAAACTGCTATTTTTAAAGATAAAGAAGAAGCGTTAACATGGGTAAAATCAATTCTTAAATGATCGTTTCATCTAATAAGCTGGTTACTTCTACCTATTTTAAGGAAGATAAAATGTTAACTTCTATTTATAGTGGCAGATTTAAGCAAAATATGGCAGTAGAACATGGTAACAAACTATTGGAATTTTTTAGTACGAATGAAGTGAAAGGGATATTAATTGATATTCAAACACTTTTTGGTTCTTTCTTAAAGTTAATGGACTATTACAAAGAGGGATACCCTGCAGCTTTGGAAGGTGGATTAAAAAATATTGCGTATGTAGTATCTGATGATTTAATCGTTATTAACCTAATTGGTAAATATGAATTATTGGCTAAATCATTTGGTGTAAATACAGCTGTATTTACCAATTTTGATGATGCCTTTCATTGGCTACAAAAAGCCAATAATGCTTCTTAACTAGGCTCCCTTTTACTATTTCTCACAGAACGTTTGGTGTTTTTTGTTAGTATTAACATACAAGCTTACAACCCATTTTAGTATATTTTATTATATGGTATAATGTGTAACTTCTGTTGTTTCCAATTTAAAGTACCCTTAATTGGGTAAAGTCTTACATGTTTATAAATTTGTAGCATGGTTATTGCTCAAAATAGTGTTAGTACAACTACTTACTCTGAAAAAGAAAACCTGCTTGTTTCTGTTTATCATGGCAGGGCCAATATTGAATTAGCCAAAGAGCATTTAAGCTTGTTGATGGAATTTTATGAAAAGAATGAAGTAAAAGCTGCTATTGTAGATTTAAGTAAAGTGTATGGTTCTTTTGCGAAAATATTTGAATTTTTAGATACCGATTTTTATCCTCACGCTTATACAAATGGATTGAGATTTCAAGCGTATGTTATTTCGGGTGATTTAATTAATGAAAACCTTGGTGAAAAATTGATTCTGTTGGTACGTTCCCACAACATTGAAGTAAAAGTTTTTAATAGTTTAACAGTAGCAGAAAACTGGATTAAATCTGTTGAGTATTAGTATGATAATTTCTCAAAATGACCTTACTACCACAATTTTCTATAAAGAAGAAAAAATGTTAGTTTCTATTTATAGTGGTAGAATTAATTATGACTTAGCCAAAACACACTCTGATACACTTCTTGATTTTTATCGTAGTAATAAAGTTAGATGCACACTTATAGACATTAGGGTTAAGTTCTAAGTAGTACAGCAATTTTGTATTTTAGGATAAACACATATTGTTATTTGCTAAAAAATCAAAGAGCGTCATTTCGTAGTGCAACGGAGAAATATTTGCCACTTATCATGGCTAAGATTCCTACGGAATGACTTGTAGTAGTGGTTTTAATGGAATAATAAGTAGATTTAGCTGTATTACTTAGAACTTAACCGACATTAGTAAACTTTACGGCTCGTTTGCCAAGTTAATGGATTACTATAGGAATGGTTTTCTGGTAGCTGTAGAAAGTGGCCTGAAATATATTGCCTATGTGGTTTCTGATGATATTATTACCCAAAACTTGATACTAAAAGTAAAAGATATGGTAGTATCTTTTCACGTAAAAGTTCCTATTTTAAAATCTAGAAAAGAGGCAGAGGAGTGGTTAAAATCTAATACAAAACGTTAGCAAGGTAATTGTGTGGCAAGCTAAAAATTTGTATTTTTAACTCTTTATTTACCATTAAAAAAGCTGAATCGTGTTTAATTCAACCTCAAAGCTAGTTGTTAAAACCGAAGTTGGGACCTCTTCATTTTACCCTAATGAAAAAATTATGGTAAATATTTACAAAGGACGATTGAAAATGGATGAGGCTTTGCATCATTTAAAAATAACAGGAGATTTTTATACGAAAAATACTGTGCTTGGCTCCGTTACCGATCTGATTAAAGTGTATGGATCTATTATTAAGGTAATGAGCCGCTTAAATACTGGCTACCCATCTCTTGTAGAGAGCGGATTAACCTGTACGGCATTTGTGGTTACCAAGGATATTATGCTAGAAGCACAAGCAGAAAAACTACAAACGTTATTGGGGAATTTTAACATTAAAACAAAAGTTTTTTTTGATATCGAAAGTGCTTTTGATTGGGTTAAAGCAATAATTGAAAAGTAGTTTATTTTAGCTTAACTCCAAGTTCATCTAGTTGTTCTTTTGAAATTGGGGATGGAGAATCAATCATTACATCTCTGCCCGAGTTGTTTTTAGGGAAAGCGATATAATCTCGAATAGAATCCGAACCACCAAATAAGCTGCAGAGCCTATCAAAACCAAAGGCAATACCACCATGAGGAGGTGCTCCGTATTCAAAAGCTTCCATTAAAAAGCCAAATTGTGCTTGAGCTTCTTCTTTGGTAAAACCTAAATGCTTAAACATAAGAGCCTGAGTTTCTTTATCGTGAATACGAATAGATCCACCACCTACTTCAACGCCATTAATAACTAAATCATAGGCATTGGCTCTTACTGCCCCGGGGTCAGTATCCAATAAATGCATATCTGCCTTTTGTGGAGATGTAAATGGGTGATGCATCGCGTGGAAACGCTTGGTATCTTCATCCCACTCTAATAATGGGAAATCAACTACCCAAAGTAATTTAAAGTCATCGGAGTTTTTTAACTCGAGTTCGTCTCCCATATGCAAACGAAGTACGCTCAATGCAGAGCGGGTTCGGTTAGTACCTCCACTTAATATTAATAGCAAATCGCCAGGTTTGGCATCCATTTTATCTGCCCAACTCTTAAGGTTTTCTTGCGAATAAAATTTATCTACAGATGATTTGAATGTGCCATCTTCATTACATTTAACATACACCAAACCTTTGGCTCCAACCTGTGGTTTTCTTACAAAATCAGTTAAGGCATCTAATTGTTTTCGGCTGTAAGTAGCTGCACCTTTTGCTTTAATGCCTACTACTAGTTCAGCATCATCAAAAATAGAGAAGCCATTTCCTTTTGCAACTTCGTTTAGCTCTACAAATTGCATTTCAAAACGAATGTCTGGCTTATCGTTGCCATATAAGCGCATGGCATCGGCATAGTCCATTTGAGGAATATCTGCAATTTCGATGCCTTTCACTTCTTTAAAAAGGAACCTAATTAAACCTTCAAACTGATTAAGAATATCTTTTTGCTCTACAAACGACATTTCACAATCAATTTGCGTAAACTCTGGCTGGCGATCGGCCCTTAGGTCTTCATCTCTAAAGCATTTTACAATCTGAAAATATTTATCGAAACCACCCACCATTAGCAACTGCTTAAAAGTTTGAGGTGATTGAGGCAGTGCGTAAAATTCGCCTTGGTTCATGCGAGAAGGAACCACAAAATCGCGTGCGCCTTCGGGTGTAGATTTTATAAGAACAGGAGTTTCTACTTCGATAAAATTTTGATCATCCATATATTGCCTTGTTTTTTGCATCATAGTATGGCGCAATTGCAAAGCTTTTCGTACAGGATTTCTTCGTAAATCTAAGTAACGATATTTCATTCGAAGGTCATCGCCCCCATCGGTTTCATCTTCAATTAAAAACGGAGGAACTTTTGAAGCATTAAGTATTTCAAGTGATTCAACCACTATTTCGATATCGCCCGTGGGCATCTTATTATTTTTGGCATAACGCTCGCCTACTGTACCTTTAGCTTTTATTACAAATTCGCGACCTAGTTTTTTAGCAGTTTCTAATAGCTCTGAAGCAGTTTTTCCTTCTTCAAAAAT
Organism: uncultured Roseivirgaceae bacterium; assembly: GCA_964596935.1. Taxonomy (GTDB): domain Bacteria; phylum Bacteroidota; class Bacteroidia; order Cytophagales; family Cyclobacteriaceae; genus JAKISE01. Next base: position 2,790 of record CAZQWZ010000063.1, on the reverse strand, counting down.
TAGTTGGGTTATACCGTACCTATCACGCAAATCGATCCACACCATGCCTCCTTTATTGCGCACTTTTTGCACCCAACCAGATAAGGTTACACTTGTACCAGCATTTGATACTCTTAATTCTCCACAGTTATGGGTTCTGAACATAATCCTCTTGTTTTTAGCGACCGCAAAGTTAATAACCTGAATTTGATATTTTATAAAGTCCTGAGATTTAAAATCCATCCATCTTCCAATACCAAGGAACGAGGCACCTTGTTCTCAAAGCAAGTTTTACCTATGATATAAATTGCTAGCATGAACTCAGGTTATTTTAAAAAAGATAACGTGGAAGATTCCTCGTGCCCCGGAATTGAAAGAAACAAAAGAGTTTGAATTAGATTTGCATTTATAATTTATTAAAAACCTATGCAAAAATCGATTTTGTTCCTATTAGTGCTTGCCCTGTTCAGCTTTACATCTGATAAACTAGTAAAAGTTAAGTTGAACGATAAAGTGACAATCTTTATTCCCGAAAGTTTTTCTTCGATGACAAACGAGGATATGAATCTTCGGTACGAATCGTATCGGTTGCCATTAGCCCTCTATTCTGACCCAAGTAGATTGGTGGATTTTGGTGTTAACCGTTCGTATTCGATGTGGCAGCAAGAGGGAAAACCAGCAGACCTTAAAATGATGGGGAAATTTTACGAAGCTAGCTTTATGGAGCTTTATGATAAAGTTACATTTATTGATAAAGGAATAAAGGAAGTTAATGGGCATAAGTTTTTGTTTTTCGAGTTTCAATCTGTTGTTTTTCCTGAAAATGATTATCAAGATAGTGCAAGAAAGTACACGTATCTAATGTATGGTCTTTCTGAAGGCACTACCTATTTGTTTAACTTTACATGTGCTCAAAATTTGCAAGAAGAATGGCAGCCAACGGCTCGAAATATTATGAGTCAAATTAAATTGAAGCATTAATTGTGGAGTATAAATTTGGCTCGGATGCGTATTTTATGAACGAAGCTTTTAAGCAAGCTAAAATTGCATTTGATAAAAATGAAGTACCTGTTGGTGCTATTATAGTTAGCAATAATCAAATTATAGCAAAAGCGCATAACCAAACCGAAACGCTTACCGATTCAACCGCCCATGCCGAGATTATTGCGCTAACTTCGGCCTTTGATTATTTGGGTGCCAAGTACTTGCCTGATTGTACGTTATATGTAACCTTGGAACCTTGCACTATGTGTGCGGGTGCTTTGTATTGGAGCCAAATTAGTAAAGTTGTAATTGGTGCAAGCGATGAAAAACGGGGTTATTTAAGGCTTACAAAAAGTGGAATACCAATACTTCATCCTAAAACAAAACTTGTAACGGGTGTATTAGATGAGGAGTGCGGAGATTTGGTTTCTCAATTCTTTAAAAAACTACGCTAAAACTATTTTAGTCTAGTGTTAAGTTGACTACTTATTGCCCTATTTTTCAAATGTCACAAACTGTATTGCATCAGTATCCTCAGGTATGCTTGCGTAAAAAATATTAGTAATCTCAAATTTTGAATTATTTATAAGATTGATTTTTAATTCCCAAGTTTGAGATAAATCTCGAATTGGACTAAGCTTTATAATATTGCCACTTAATTCATAAATATACTCTTCATCAGTTGAGTTTTTTGCTTTTAATATTAATGTATTATTATCAACAAAATTTAGTTGATGAGTTTCAGGAAAGGGCATTGATTCAGTAAATATTCCAATCAAAATTAGATTGTCATTATCGTTGTTACTACAAGAAGAATAAACTCCGATAAAAATGAGTAATCCGATAAGTTTTAAAATTCTCATAGTTTATTCAAATAATACCCCGCAGCTCTGCTGCGTGTGGTAGGCTTGTGTAATGATAATTTTTGCGAAGCAAAAAACTTTTCAAAATGATGGTCGGCTTTTTCAGCCGAAGTTTTTCCGTAATACCCCGATGGCTCTGCCTCGGGGATAGGAAAAACTAATCATTTTGTTTTATTCAAATATACGTTAGAATTACCAAAATTAACATGGTATAGTATCATAGGATTTTTGGTTAGCTAGTTTACTCATCAATGATTATCTTTGATACAATACTATGTTAAACTATAAATTAAAAATATTATGGCATTTGAATTACCACAATTACCCTACGCTTACGATGCATTAGAACCCCATATTGATGCACGCACCATGGAAATACATCACACCAAGCACCATGCAGCTTACACTAGTAAACTAAATGGAGCAATAGACGGAACGGCCATGGCAGATATGTCCATTGAAGAAATTTTTCAGAATATGGGCGATAATGCTGCGGTTAGAAATAATGGTGGCGGTTTTTATAACCATTCTCTATTTTGGAAAATAATGTCGCCCACAGGTGGAGGCGAACCAAGTGGGGATTTAGCAACGGCTATTAACGATGCTTATGGTTCTTTTGAAGGTTTTAAAACCGAATTTGCAAATGCAGCGGCTACTCGATTTGGATCTGGTTGGGCTTGGCTTTGTGTGCACAAAGGCGGAAAAGTTGAAGTTTGCTCTTCTGCAAATCAAGATAATACATTAATGGCAGGAGTTGGTTGTGGAGGCACTCCAATTTTAGGGCTTGATGTATGGGAACACGCTTATTATCTAAACTACCAAAACAGAAGGCCTGATTATGTATCAGCATTTTGGAATGTTGTTAATTGGGATGAGGTTTCGAGAAGATTTGCTTTAGATAAATAACACTTTATCGTCATTCCTGCGAAGGCAGGAATCTGTTCTAATTATTAACAGATTCTCG
>CAZQWZ010000062.1:0-12749 GCA_964596935.1 uncultured Roseivirgaceae bacterium | reverse complement strand
GTACGGCAGTTTAGCAAACTACTGGTATAAGCCACTCACCCATCTCTCCTATAAACAGCCTTCTGCTGTTTTGGGAGTGCAAATATAGCACTTAACATTTTTTATGAACAAGCTCAATCAAATAAATTTTTTATGTATTTAAAAACTTATTAAATCGCTCTGAATTTTGATTTCTAATTAAGAACAGTTTTGTAGTTTAGAGCTTATTAAAGGTTGTTTATCTAAAATTTTAAGCAATCATATTTTTAAGTAGTACAATTATAAAAATGAATAAAAATAGATGAAACTGACTTCAAGCACACTTTTACTTATATCTGTGATTATACTTTCTAATTGCAAACATAAAAACAAATCAATAACTGATTTACAAAGCAGAGATTATGTATATGTAGGTGATTATACACAAGGGCTAGAAGGTCCCGCAGTAGCAGAAAATGGAGATTTATATTTTGTTAATCCTCAAAAAAGTGGAACCATCGGAAAGGTGGATTTTGAAACACAAAAATTTCAAATTTTTATTGACTCTATTGCAAATGGGAGTGTGGCCAATGGAATTAGATTTAACAGCAATGGACACATGTTTTTGGCAGATTATGTAAACCATAATATATTAAAAATTGAGAAGGATACTAAACAGGTTGTGATATTTGCCAACGACACCACCATGAATCAACCAAATGATATTGCTATAACAAGTACTGATTTATTGTTTGCAAGTGATCCTAATTGGAGTAATGATACTGGTAACTTATGGAGAATTAATACTACAGGTGAAATAACTTTATTAGAATCTAGCATGGGTACAACTAATGGAATAGAAGTGGCGCCTGGAGATTCTGTCCTCTATGTAAACGAATCCGTTCAGCGCAAAGTTTGGGCCTATGATTTAGATAAAACAGGCAATATCTCTAACAAAAGAGTATTGATTGAATTTGATGATTTTGGGTTAGATGGAATGCGATGCGATGTGGAGGGAAACCTTTACATTGCAAGGTATGGGAAAGGTGTAATTGCCGTGGTTTCACCCAAAGGCGAATTGTTGTATGAAGTTAGTTTAAAGGCAAAAAAACCAACCAATATTGCATTTGGAGGTATTGATGGAAAAACGGTTTATGTAACCTGTCAGGATCGGGGTTTTATTGAAATGTTTGAAGCTAACCATCCTGGAAAATCATTTATATTAAATCATATACCTTGAGGAATGTGATACTTTCTTTCATATATCTCATTTTACATTTCTTATTTTAAATCAGCTTCCTTTAATACCCGATTTTAGGATGGTCTCTTTTACCTCACTTATATAGTTTCTGCCAATAGGAATTAAGTTATTGTTTATTTCTACAGCATTTCCGTTAAGTGCAGATACCTTATTTAAGGCAATTGTGTAAGACCTATGGATTCGAATAAAATTAGTATGGGGTAATAGATTAGTAATGGCCGTAAGGGTTTGATGTGTTATAAAATCACCAATTTTAGTTTTTACTCTTATATAGTCTTTCAAACTTTCGATGTAATAAATAGCATTTAATTCAATTTTTATAATCTTCTTATCCACTTTTAATAATACAAATTGTTCTGCTGCTAGGTCAGCTTTATTACTATTTGCAAAAGATGGGTGATCGGTAGTTTTTAATTGACTTTTTACTTTATCAAGAGCATGTAAAAATCGAGGCAATGGAATCGGTTTTACTAAATAATCTATTACATCAAGGTCAAAACCTTCAATAGCGTACTCTCGGTAGGCTGTAGTAATTATTACTAAGGGAGGATTTTTTAAACTCTTTAAAAAATCTAGCCCAGATAATGATGGCATATTAATGTCTAAAAAAATAAGATCAACTTTATTTTCAGATAAATAGTTGTACGCATCTATGGCACTCGGTAGAATAGCAACAATTTCAAACTCTGTTAAGGGGCCAAGGTAGGTTTCAATTACTTTGGCAGCAAGCGATTCGTCATCAACTATTAAGCTCTTGATCATATAAAGGCATTCTTAATTCAATGGTAAATTTCTCTTTCTCTTGATGTATTTCCAAGCTATATTCATTTTTAAATAATAAATCAAGCCTTCGGATTGTATTTTTTATGCCAATACCTCCTCTAATATCATTGCTCAATTCTATGTTTTTATTTACTTTAACATTATTAGTTACCGTGTATTTAAGCATTTTGTTGGTAACATCTACTTCTATAGAAATTGGTATGTTATCAGATTCTGTATTGCCATGTTTAAAACAGTTTTCGATAAATGGAACAAGAATTAAGGGAGGCATACAATAGTCATCTATTTTTCCATTAATCTCGATGCTGGTTTCTAGCCTATTAGAGTACCTGAGTTTTTCAAGGTCTAAATAGTCGTGTATATGCTTTATTTCGCGGGCTAACTTAACACGTTTAGATTTGCCTTCATAGATTACGTAACTCATAAGTTCTGATAGTTTTAAAACTGTATCAGGGGCTTTTTTTGATTGGGTTAACGTAAGTGAATATAAATTATTGAGTGTATTAAAAAAGAAATGGGGTTGAATTTGAGATCGTAAAAATGAAAGCTCTGCCTCTAATTTCTTATTTTCAAGTTCCTTAGTTTTATTAATGGAAGAAACATAATCAATCCCTAATTTAATAGCCATAGTAAAGCCTACAACGTACAGTTCTCCAACCAATACTGCCACAAAGTAATTAGGATCAAATACATCTAATCCGGCAATACTGGCTTCTTTCCAAACTTCGGTGGTTACCAATTGGTACGTTAGCAACATCCTAAAAAGTGATACCAAAGCGGTAGCAACTAATAATGAAATGGCATACTTAACCATTTTAAATGGGAAGAAACGGGGAACGAGAATTAGGAGATTGAAATAAACAATTATTAAATGCATTGTAAACTCTACCAAGTTAGATTCGAATGAATAATTAAAATCATCGAAATACAAACCCCACCTTAATACGTTAAATATAAAGTAAAGAGCCCAAAAACTGATGTGTTGAAAAATGGTGTGATTAATAAGGGAATTTTTCTTCATAAAAGAAAGATACTCAAATCTTGGAATAAGTTTAGTTAATGTGGAAACTGTTGCCATTCTATTTTAAAATATAACAAAAAAGTACGATAGGTTAATTGTATTATTGTTTGGTGTATTTAGTCGTTGGATTTATGTCGTTAAGCTAAAATTCTTTTAATCGTGCTATTAGTTTAATAACCTTGACTATTCATAGTATCAAAAATTGCATAGAATTCAATTCAATTAATCATTTAATAAAACAAAGTATGAAGTCAGTTTTACGAAGTTGCCTTTTAGGCATAATTGTTCTTCTAGGTTTTAACAGTGCTATCGCTCAAGATAGAACTGTATCTGGAAGAGTTTCGGGTGCAGCGGATGGGAGTTCCATTCCTGGTGTAAACGTGGTCATTAAAGGTACCACCGAAGGTACCACCACAGATATGGATGGTAATTATAAATTATCCGTTTCAGAAAATGCCACATTGGTATTTACTTATATAGGATATGCCGATCAAGAAATTACAGTGGGAAACCAATCAGTAATTAATGTGTCTTTAGACGAAGACATCACATCTTTAAGTGAAGTTGTAGTAACTGCATTTGGTGTTGAACGGGAGAAAAAATCATTAGGTTACAGTGTTTCTACTGTGGGAGCCGAAGATATTGCTACTGTAAAGGATCAGAACTTTGTAAACTCTTTAAATGGTAGAGTTGCAGGGGTGCAAATTACGCAATCAACTTCTGGGCCTGCCGGTGGTGTTAGAGTTATCATTAGAGGTAACAGTTCTTTAACAGGAAATAACCAACCACTGTATGTTGTAGATGGGGTACCTGTAGATAACTCAGGTTTTGGTTCAGCGGCTGGATCTGGTACTGGTGAATTTGCACGTGCTGATTATGGAACTGGTATTTCGGATATAAACCCTGATGATATTGAATCAATATCTGTTCTAAAAGGGCCTAATGCTGCTGCATTATATGGTTCTAGAGCGGCTAATGGAGTTATTATGATTACTACTAAAAAGGGAACCAATAGAAAAGGTTTAGGAGTTAGTTTCTCTTCAACTACTACTTTTTCTAATCCTTTATTACTGCCCGAATACCAAAACGAATACGGACAAGGCACCTTAGGTGCTGTAGATGCAGACCCTACTAATTTTAGCGGTGTATCTTGGGGTCCAAAATTAGATGGAAGCCAACAAATTTATTGGGATAATGCAGATGGTACAACGAAAGCATATACTGCTCAACCAGATAATGTGAAAAATTTTTTTAGAACAGGAACCAACTTTATAAATACACTTTCCTTACAAGGGGGTAGTGATAAAGCAACCATGCGTTTTTCTTATACAAACAACCTTTCTAATTCTATTTTAGAAAATGCTGATGTTCAAAAGCATAATTTCAATTTAAGAACTACGGTTAATCTTACTGATAAATTATCGTTAGATACGAAGGGAACTTATTTTACACAAGAAGCAACTAATAGAGCACTGCAAGGAACCGAAGGGATAATGTCAATGCTTTATACAGTACCTCGTAACCTTATAATGGATGATTATAGAGTATATCAAAATGCTGATGGTTCATTTAACTCGTATGGAGGTAATAGAGGTAATCCTTTTTGGGTGCTTAATAATGATATAAACCAAGATAGCAGAAACCGTTTTACAGGTTTTGCAAAGCTAGATTATAAATTTACAGATTATTTAAAAGTATTTGCTCGAATTGGTACAGATCAAACTTCGCAAAATATTGAAACTGTGGAACAGCCAGGTCATTGGTTTTATAACACAGGTAGATTTAATTACTCAAATAATAAAATAGGAGAAACCAATATGGATTTCTTGTTAATGTTTGATAATAATGTGGGTAGCTCCATGCATTTAACTTTAAATGCAGGAGCAAACCATCGATATTCAACGTTTAGAGGTTCTAGCGTACGAGGCGAAGATTTTAAAATTCCAACGCAGCCAACTACTTCTAGTGCTTCTATCATATCACCAAATTATGTTCCTCTTATTGAAAGTATGGTAAATTCAGTATATGCATCTGCATCAATATCTTATAATGATTTAGTGTATTTAGATGTATCTGCTCGTAACGATTGGTCTTCTACTCTTCCTTCTGAGAATAGATCGTTTTTCTACCCATCTGCTAGTGTAGCTTTTATGTTGGGCGAATTAGTTGATCCTAGTCAAAACTTTTTCGATTATTTGAAATTAAGAGGGGGTTGGGCGCAAGTAGGTAATGATACAAGCCCATTTTCTTTAGGAAATGGCTATGTTTTACAACCAGCAGATCAGAGTTACTTTGGGTTAACCATATTAACGCTTCCTAATACATACTTTGATCCAAATTTAAAACCAGAACAATCTACTTCAGTAGAATTTGGTATTGAATCTAAAATGTATAATAATAGATTATATTTTGATTTCTCAGCTTACAGTATCAGATCAGAAGACTTAATTCAAACGATTAATATTCCTCCAGATGGAGTAATAGGTTATCCCAAATTTCATACCAATGTGGGTGAAATTAGTAATAAAGGGTTTGAATTCTTAATAGGGGGTACTCCTGTACAAACAGGTAATTTTAGCTGGGATGTTTCTTTGAATTTCTCTAGAAACACCAATGAATTAGTTTCTTTAATTGATGGAATTGATAATTTTATTTTCACTCAAACAAATGCAAACCCACAAGTAGTAGTGCAAGCTTCGGTAGGTGGTGGATATGGTGAAATCTGGGGCACTGATTTTATGAAAACTGCGGATGGGCGACAAGTTGTTGATGCCACTGGCCGACCAATGGCTACGGAAGAAAAATTTTTATTAGGCAATTTTCAGCCCGATTTTATGAGTGGCTTATCTAATACATTAAGGTATAAAAACTTTAACTTAAGGTTATTAATTGATGGTAGATTTGGAGGTGAACTATACTCTGGTACAGATGCACGTTTAGATGCTGCTGGTGTTTCGCTTAAAACATTAGAAAATAGAGAGGCAGACTTTATAGTTGATGGCGTTGTTGATGATGGTTCAGGAACTATAGAAAACCCGAATTATGTAGAAAACATAGAGCCTATAACTGCTCAAGAATATTTTGGAGCAGTGGCATCAAGAGTAGCAAGTAGCAATATTGTAAGCCAAACCAATGTTCGATTAAGAGAAGTGTCATTAACTTACAGTTTTCCTCAATCTATGTTAAGCGGAACGTTTATAAATTCTGCATCTATTGGGCTAATAGGTCGTAACTTATTCTTCCTTTATAACGGGGCTGGTAATTTCGATCCAGAATCTAGTTATAGTACAGGCAATAGTTCACAAGGAGTTTTATTTTATAACTTGCCTACTACAAGAACCATAGGGGTCAACATAAATGTTAAATTTTAATTAAAAAAATTATGAAATTATATAAAATATCAATTTTATTTTTTCTGGTCTTTGTAGTATCATCTTGTACTAAAAGATTTGATGAAATAAATAAAAATCCGTTGCTTACTACTTCTAGTGAAGCAAGTGCTAAATTCTTTTTAACTACTACACAGGTCGAATTATATGGGCCTGCAAGGTTTTCGTATTGGAGAGCGCAGTTAATACACGCTGATAGATTTGCAGGCCAGTTTACATTTGGTAGCGCAGGCTCTTGGTGGTCAGATGAGCTAAGCTACTCTTATAATGGTGGATATACCGATGCTACTTGGGATTGGTTAGCCAACTATTTTACCGCCTTAAATACCTACATTAATTTAACAAAAGAAGGGGGAGATTTTGACAACGAAAGAATGTATGCTGTTGGGCTAATAATGAGAGGGCTTTATTACCAACTTTATACAGATACTTTTGGCGAAATTCCATATTCTGGCAATGGAAACGAAGGTGGTATCCTACCAAAATTTGATACACAGCACGATATCTATAAAGGTATAATTGATGAGTTAGATGCTGCTATGGCAATAATTGGTGACTCTGATAATACAAGCGATATACCTGGCGATATTAATGATTTAAGTGCTAATGACTTGTTTTTTAATGGCAATCTACAAATGTGGAAAAAGTTAGCAAACTCATTAAAGTTAAGAATAGCAATGCGAGCTAATGGTGCACCTGGAGATGATTTTTCTGGTGCTGCCATTACGGCTGCTTTGGCTGGTGATCTTCTAGGAGCTGGTGAAAATGCTTTACTTCTAAAGGATACTGAAATTAGTCAGTGGGGTAGTGCTGCGTATGGCGATGTATGGCATAACTTTGGTGGTTTTGGTTCTAAATGGGCTGTAAGTCAAGAAATGATCCATCATTTAAGAGATTATGGTAACGATCCTCGGTTAGCAGTATTTGCTTTACCTGCAACTGGAGGTACGTTCAATTTCTTAAAAGGTGATGACATAGCAGGATTTGATAAAAGATTGCAAGTAATAACAGACGAATTGGATGATGCAGGAGCAACTTATACCGTAACCGATAATGGCGATAACGTTGACATGGATGTAACAGGAGGTTATTATGCAGGCCAACCTGTGAGGCTAGGTGCGGATATTAAGCCGATGGCTCGAGAGGAGTTTTTCTCTCTTCCTGGTGATTTAATTTTAGAACCTAAAAATGCAGGTTCTCAATTTCCTGAAGTGATAATGAGCTCTGCCGAAGTGTTTTTTCTAAAAGCAGAAGCAGCTGTTAAAGGATTGGGTGGTAGTGATGCTCAAGGAATGTTTCAAGCAGGCATTGCTGAATCTATGGCTCTTTGGGGAGTTGATGGAACTAGCTATATTTCTACATCACCTTTAGCTGATATTTCTGTTGGAACCATGGATGAAAGACTTGAAAAAATTGCTACTCAGCGTTGGTTAGCAGCTTATACCGATGGTTTTGAAGCATGGTCTGTTGTTAGAGATTCAGGTTACCCCGCAAGATTAGCAGCAGGAGTTTCTGATCCTGATGTTTATGGGCTAGGTACCATACCTGGGGGAGGATACCCACAACGGATGCGTTATGGAAATGCCGCAGCTAATTTAAATGGAGATAATATGCAAGAAGCAATTGGGCGTCAAGGGCCAGATAATCAAGGAACAAAACTTTGGTGGGCAAAATAATAATTTGGTTTGATTAATATTTTTTAAGGGGCTGCATTGCAGCCCCTTTTTTTGCCAATACCATTTTAATTTTACGTATAATCTAATTCTAATGATGCATTTCAATGTTAATATGGCATTAAAAACTTAAGCAGTTCTTTATCGATGAAATATTGCCATTAAGCTAAATAATTCGATCTAGGGCTAAATTTATTATACTATTGAAATTGAATATTAACAATATTTTACTTGGTTGATTAATTAAAGGACTATCGAACGAGATAGCTCTTTTTTCACACCCTAAACAGTAATTATTTATATATCAATTACGTTTATTATACGTACTATTTATGTCAGAAAAGTCTATAAAACATTCCGAACTAGGATTCAAGGAAAATGAACGGTTTGAGAAAATTCATACGGTAATTTTTTCAAAATCTATTGAAGGTTCTATTGCAGTTGCCAACGAAATAGCAGCACTTATTAGGTATAAAGAATCTATAAAAGAACCTTGTGTATTAGGGTTGGCTACAGGTTCTTCTCCCATAAATGTGTATAACCAGTTGGTTAAAATGCATAAAGAGGATGGGCTTAGCTTTAAAAATGTTTACACCTTTAACTTAGATGAATATTACCCTATGCAGCCCAACTCTTTGCAGAGTTATGTTCGCTTTATGGATGAGTATCTTTTCAATCATATTGATATAGATAAAAATAATATACATATACCCGATGGCACACTTTCTCAAGAAGAAGTCTTTACTTTTTGCCAGGCCTATGAGCAAAAAATTAATGAGTTAGGCGGGTTAGATTTACAAGTATTAGGAATTGGTAGAACAGGGCATATTGGTTTTAACGAGCCAGGTTCGCACCCTAATTCCGGAACTCGTATGGTTACGCTTGACCATATAACTAGGGTTGATGCTGCTGCTGATTTTTTTGATCAAGACAATGTGCCAAGAAAAGCCATAACAATGGGCGTTGGTAGTATAATGAAGGCTAAGAGAGTAATTCTAATGGCTTGGGGAGAAGGGAAAGCACCAATAATAGCTAAAACTATTGAAGGAAAACCAAATGACTTAGTGCCTGCCACATTTCTACAGAACCATCCCAATGTAACTTTTATTTTAGACGATGCTGCAAGTGCCTTATTAACAAGGATTAATACACCTTGGTTAGTTGCATCATGTACATGGAGTGAATATGAGATTAAGAGAGCGGTTGTTTGGTTATGTAAACAAACAGGAAAATCAATTTTAAAACTTACCGATAGAGATTATAACGATAATGGCATGAACGATTTGGTTTCAGCCTATGGCTCCTCTTATGAAATCAATATTAAGATGTTTAATCTTTTTCAGCATTCCATTACAGGTTGGCCTGGAGGTAAAGCCAATGCCGATGATACGAACAGACCAGAACGTGCCGAACCTGCTAAAAAACGAGTAGTTATATTTAGTCCTCACCCAGATGATGATGTTATTTCAATGGGTGGCACGTTTATAAGACTCCACGATCAAGGGCATGAAGTGCATGTGGGCTATCAAACTTCTGGGAACATCGCAGTTTTTGATGATGAGGTAATTCGTTTTGCTGATTTTAACCAAGAGTTAAATAGCTTTTTAGGAGTTGATGCAGGCGACCAAAATGACCTCTATGAAAATGTAAAAAAAGAAATAGCAAACAAAAAAGCAGGAGATCAGGATTCAAAAACAGTACGAGAAATCAAAGGGCTTATCCGAAAAGGAGAAGCTAAATCTGCCTGTAGATTTGTTGGATTACCTGAAGAAAGAATGCACTTTTTAGATATGCCTTTTTATGAAACAGGTTTGGTTAAAAAAGACCCATTTGGGCCTGAAGATGTTAAAGTACTAGTTGATTTTTTGAGAGAAGTAAAACCACATCAAATTTATGCTGCAGGTGATTTATCCGATCCGCACGGTACGCATAGAGTTTGCTTAGATGCTATTTTTAAAGCAGTTGAGGAAATGAAAGAAGAGGATTGGATGCAGGATTGTTATGTGTGGCTATACAGAGGAGCTTGGCAAGAATGGGGAGTGGAGGATGTTGATATGGCCGTTCCATTAAGTCCTGATGAATTAATGAAAAAACGTAAAGCGATATTCAAACATCAATCTCAAAAGGATAGTGCTGTTTTTCCGGGCAACGATGCTCGCGAATTTTGGCAACGAAGCGAAGATAGAAATATGGATACCGCTAAGCAATATGATAATCTAGGATTGGCTGAATATGAAGCCATGGAAGCTTTTAAACGTTATGAATTTTAATAAGAATTTTACAAAAAATGCCGTCATTGCGAGGTATCGAAGCAATCTGGTATTTTTAAACAGGTTGCCACACTGCGCCTGCCTGCCAAAACAGCAATACAGGCAGGTTCGCAATGACGTGCCTGCTACTAACTAAAAAACTGATTTATGCATAAGTTAATTTATACATTTATTATACTCTTTAACGTTACTTTTTCGTACGGGCAATCTAATGCCACTTTAAACCTAATGCCTGTACCTGCAAGCATAAGTTTAGGAGAAGGAGAATTTGCTATAACCAAAGACTTTAACGTATCCATAGATGGAAGCACAGATAGTAGAATTTATTCAGCAACTACAAGGTTTTTAGTAAGGCTTAAAAACAGAACGGGCATATTTATTAATCAAGGTTTTATTGACAGCTCCATTATAAATAGTGGAGGTAGTTTACATATTTTAATAGACGAACCTGGAGTTGTTAAGTTTGGAGAAGATGAATCATACACTCTAACTGTTACTTCATCTAGCATTGAGCTAAAGGCTCAAACGGATATTGGGGCATTAAGAGGGCTAGAAACCATTCTGCAATTAGTTTCTGCAAATTCTAATGGCTATTATATCCCAGCTATAAAAATTGAAGATGCTCCTCGTTTCCCTTGGCGAGGGCTAATGATTGATGTTGCGCGTCATTTCCATCCTGTAGATGTTATAAAAAGAAACATTGATGGAATGGCGGCTGTAAAAATGAATGTTTTGCATTTGCACTTATCAGATGATCAAGGATTTAGGGTGGAAAGTAAATTATACCCAGCGCTTACCAATAAAGGATCCGATGGATTATTTTTTACACAAGAACAAATTAAAGATATTGTTGAATATGCGGATCAGCGAGGAATAAGAGTATATCCAGAGTTTGATGTGCCTGGTCACGCAACAGCAATACTTACTGCATATCCGCAATATGCTACTAAAGATACAATTTACTCTATTGAACGATGGGCTGGCATTTTTGATCCTACCCTTGACCCATCTAACCCTGAAACGTATGTGTTTTTGAATAGCCTATTTACCGAAATGGCTGGTTTGTTTAAAGATGATTATTTTCATATTGGGGGAGATGAAAATGAAGGGAAACACTGGGATGAGAGTAAGTCGATTCAGAAATTTATGAAAAATAATAAGCTTGAAGATAACCATGCACTTCAGGCATATTTTAATACGCAGTTATTAATTAATCTTGAAAAACAAGGAAAAAACATGGTGGGATGGGATGAAATTAATCATCCTGATTTACCTAAAACAGCAGTAATACAATCTTGGCGAGGATTAAAAGCGATGACAAAAGCAGCCAAGGCTGGGTATAAAACGTTGCTATCCAATGGGTATTACATTGATTTATTACATTCGGTTGATGAGCATTATTTAGTAGATCCTTTACCAGATTCTATAAATCTTACAGAGGACGAAAAGAAAAACATTATTGGAGGTGAAGCAACCCAATGGAGTGAACTAACTACCAAATTAACCATTGATTCGAGGATATGGCCTCGAACTGCGGCTATTGCAGAACGGTTTTGGTCGCCACAAAATGTGAGAGATATTGATGATATGCGCAGAAGGCTATCTGTTGTTTCTATTCAACTAGAGCAATTGGGTTTGCGTCATAATTCGATGCAAGATGTAATCTTAAGGGGAATGGTGCAAGGGGTTGATATTGGGCCGCTCAAAGTATTAACAACCGTTTGTCAGCCGTTACAAGGCTATGCTCGTAACCCCGGTGGCGGTCATTACCTCAGTTACTCACCCTATATGCTTTTTGCCGATGCTTGTATTGCCGACCCTTCAGCAGTTTATCCTTTTAATAAGCTTGTTAAGGGGTATGTAAATGGTAGCGAGAAAAATTCAGAGGCTATAAGTGAGTATTTGAATTTGTGGAAACAAAATCATATTGACTTTGAGCAACTTCTAGCCACTGCGCCTATGCTCAATAACCTCTCAGAGTTATCAGCAAACTTATCTGCATTAGCAAATAAAGGAATAGAAGCAGTTTCGTATGCATCAACAAATAAAAAACCTTCGAAAGATTGGATTGAGGATAGTAAAATCATAGTTTCGAATGCTAGAAAGCAAGGAGCTAGAACCGAGCTTCAAATTGTTGACGCTATTGAATTATTGATAGAGAATTGTCAATAAAAAATACTAGTGTTAAGTTAAGTGTGATGTGTCGTATAAGTGGAAGTTATTTTTGTTTTAGACGATTTAAAAAATATGCCCCTAGCTATAGCTAAGGAAGTGTTTTTTAAAGATGTATAAAGCAAAAAGAACGAGACTTGGTTTGGCTAAAGCATGCTTAACTTAACACTAGCTGTATAAAATAACTTACGTAATAAAATTTCAGATGGATAGCACACCTTT
>CAZQWZ010000061.1:0-12981 GCA_964596935.1 uncultured Roseivirgaceae bacterium | reverse complement strand
ACTTCACTGGTCGTAGGTTAAGCGATAGCGATCCTACGACCTCTTGTGATAAGTGTCTCACTTGTGCTTTTTTCTTTTGGGAGCTTAAACCTGCATTATGCAATAGAACTTCTATTACTAATACAAACTGCTGCAAATCAGTCGTTTCCTTAGTTTATCTTCTCAACCATAGCTGTGCTATGCTTTTTGAACATAAACTACTGATTTATCCCAAAGGGATGCCTTTGGCGTTGCAGTTTGTATTCTCATCACGAACCCTATCGCATAAAGCGGGTTAAAGTAATAAACGTGCCATTCATCGCCCAATTTTTCAACTCACCGATTTCTGCATTGATGTTGAAGGTAAACATTCTACATTTGAATCAACAAGCCAACTAATAGAAAGAAATCCTTCGGGCGATAGACGTAATAGCTATCAGTTCGGAGGATTTTGTTTTATGTTAAATGGAGTTTGATGTACTATATAAAGGTCTATTTGCCAAACTCAAAAACCTCAGTAGGCTTAAGTTTGGTTAACCTTTTGTTTTTAGTTACGCCATTAACTTCTACTTGCAAAATCGTGTTTTGATCGTCATACAATTCAAAAAAAATGGTGTTGGTAATACGCAAAGTTTTAATCTTTTTTACCCCATAGTATTCGATATAGCACCATAAAGCATCTTTTTCGATTTCATGACCAAGATAACTACGCTTACGCTGTTTGCCATCTATCGTTATAATTAAGTGCTTCATTATATAATCTTGCACAAGAGAATCTCGAAATTGCTTATTTTCGGGCTTTACAATATCAATTTGAACATTATACACATGGTTTAATGTTTCTTCAAGATCATCTAAAAACACACGTTGCGAAATTTGCAAAGCTTTAGTTTCAGGGTCGTGCTCTATTTCGCAAACCGATACATGAAACGGATGAGCTACTGAGCTAATAAAAAAAGTAATAATGGGTATTAGAATAGTCATTTATATAAATCTCAATTATACAAGCGGTTAATTAAACTCAAATTTAAGCATTAATTTTACGAACTTTTAAATGACAAACATTGGATACATTTAGTTTATACTTTCAGTTAGGTGCCGAGCACATCCTTGATGTGAAAGGATACGATCATATTCTTTTTGTGGTTGCACTCACAAGTATTTATGTATTAAAAGATTGGAAAAGGGTTTTAATACTGGTAACTGCTTTTACCATTGGGCACTCCATAACCTTGGCATTGGCAACATTACACGTAATAAATTTTAATTCTGATTTGGTTGAGTTTTTAATACCTGTAACCATTTTTTTAACGGCAATAGCCAATTTGCTTCGAAAGCGAGCAGAATTGAGCACAAAAAAAGTGCAGCTAAATTATTGGATGGCTTTGTTCTTTGGTCTAATCCACGGAATGGGCTTTTCAAATTACTTAAGAAGCCTTTTGGGCTCTGACAAAACAATATTTACGCAATTGCTAGCATTTAATTTGGGTTTAGAAGTTGGACAAATTGTAATTGTAATATCATTTATGGCTTTATCATTTTTATTTGTAGGCATATTTGGTGTTGCACGAAGAGATTGGAAATTAGTAATTTCCTCTGGAGTTGCTGCCATAGCAACCACGTTAATGATTTCAACAAAATTTTGGTAAATTTTATATCTAACAAAAACACATGAAACGAGTTATTTTATCAATCGCTATTTTATTCTCTACCTTTTGGGCTAATGCTCAAGATTGGCAAGGGAAATTTGAACAGTTAGGAACCGAGCTTCCTACACCTAATGCATATAGAACAGCCTCAGGTGCGCCTGGCGAAGCCTACTGGCAGCAAAAAGCTGACTATAAAATTAAAGTTACTTTGGATGAAGACAAACAAACCATTACAGGTTCTGAAACAATTACCTATTTTAATAATTCGCCCGATAATCTAACCTATTTGTGGATTCAGCTTGATCAAAATATGAGAGCTCAAAATTCTCAAACTAAGCAAATTGCTGCCACAGGGATGAGATCAGATTCTATTGCTGGCAAAATTCTTCAGCAGTATGTGCTATATGATTTTGATTACGATGGAGGGTTTAAACTTACGGCTGTAAACGATGCCAAAGGCAATAAAATGAATTATATCATTAACCACACAATGATGCGCCTTGATTTGCCCGAAGCATTAAAGCCTGGACAAAATGTATCATTTTCTATTGATTGGTGGTATAATATTAACGACCGCATGAAAATGGGCGGTAGAAGTGGATATGAGTATTTCCCTAAAGATGATAATTTCTTATTTACAATAGCACAATGGTTTCCTCGTATGGCTGTTTACAGCGATGTAGAAGGATGGCAGAACAAGCAATTTTTGGGTAGAGGTGAGTTTGCCTTGGTTTTTGGAGATTATGATGTAGAAATTACAGTACCTGCTGATCATATTATTGCTTCTACAGGTACCTTAATGAACCCAAAAGAAGTGCTTACAAGTACTGAAATAGAACGTTTTGAGAAAGCTAAAACTTCGGAAGAAATTGTGGTAATTGTTACGCAAGCAGAAGCGACAAAAAAGGAAAAAGCTAAATCAAGCAAAAAGAGCACGTGGCACTTTAAAGCAGAAAATGTAAGAGATTTTGCATTTGCTTCATCTCGTAAATTTATTTGGGATGCACAAATGGTAAAAATTAATGACAAAAAACCATTGGCAATGTCGTTCTATCCTAAAGAAGGAAATCCTTTATGGGGAAAAGAATCTACCAAAGCTGTTGCGCATACATTACGCACGTATTCAAGAATGACCATTGACTACCCTTACCCTGTTGCCATTTCTGTTCATTCAGCAAGTATAGGAATGGAGTACCCAATGATATGCTTCAACTTTGGTCGCCCAGCTGAGGATGGAACATATTCAGATCAGCTTAAATGGAGAACGATTGGTGTTATTGTGCACGAAGTTGGTCACAATTTTTTCCCAATGATTATCAACTCTGATGAGCGCCAGTGGACTTGGATGGATGAAGGCTTAAACACATTTGTTCAAACAGTTACTCAAAAAGAGAACTATCCAGATATGCCAAAGAGACGAGGCGAGCCTAGGTCTATTGTAAACTATATGAAAGGTGATCCTGATTATATCAGACCAATAATGACTAATTCAGAGCAAATTATTCAATTTGGTAATAATGCATACGCAAAACCAGCAGTGGCGTTTACTATTTTGAGAGAAACAATTATGGGCGAAGAAGAATTTGACCATGCCTTTAAAGAATATGCTACTCGTTGGGCATTTAAGCATCCAGAGCCTGCTGATTTATTTAGAACCATGGAAGATGCTTCTGGAGTAGATTTAGATTGGTATTGGAAAGGTTGGTTTTATACCATTGATAATGTTGATATTGAATTAAGCAACGTGCGTTGGTTTAAAGTAAATACTGTTTCGAAAGGAATGGAAGGTCAAAACCAAAGTGGAAAAATTGAGAATGCCAACAAAGATGAAGATGGCAATAACCTAGACTTTTCTAATGGGCCAGAAAAATTAACTATTACAGATACCGGTTCTCGTTATTATGGTGAATTTATGAATAGAGTTGATGACGAAGCTATTCGTAAGAAAAATGCGAAAAAGAATTTTTATGAGCTTACGCTTAAAAATAATGGAGGTTTGGTAATGCCCATAATTATTGAGTGGAACTATACAGATGGAACCAAAGAAATAGAAATGATTCCTGCAGAAATTTGGAGATCGAACGAATCGAAAGTCACCAAGGTGTTTGCTAAAGATAAAGAAGTAGCAAGTATTGTAATAGACCCAGAATTGAGAACTGCTGATGTAAATACAGAGAACAATGTGTTTCCTAAAGTAGAAGAAAAATCAAAGCTTGAAGAATTTAAAAATAAATAGTATTCCGTCATTGCGAGGCACGAAGCAATCTGTTCAAACCCAACAGATTGCTTCGTGCCTCGCAATGACGTTTTAAATTAAAAATTTTATGAAAAAATTATATATAATTACATTGTTATCCTTGCCAATTTTAACCAATGCACAAACCCTGCCTGACCGGCAGGCAGGTTGGCAAGGTAAATTTGAGCAGCTAGGCACTGACTTACCTACTCCTAACGAATACCGTAATGCAGCAGGGGCTCCAGGCGCTAAATATTGGCAGCAACAAGCTGATTATGTTATTGATGTAACGGTAGATGAAAACACCTTAAAATTAACGGGCTCTGAAAAAATTACTTACATTAATAATTCGCCAGATAAACTGAGCTATTTATGGGTGCAGTTAGATCAAAATGTGCGGCAAAAAAATGCCTTGGGCACACAAGTAGGTACTCGAAGAATGCGCGATTCAATAGCAGCAAAATCTATGATGCGCTATACCGATGATTATAATGGATACGATGGAGGATTTAAGATTGAAGCTGTAAAAGATGCGAAAGGTGCTGATTTAAATCATGTTATTGTTAATACCATGATGAGAATTGATCTTCCTACTACTTTAAATTCAGGAGACTCATTTACATTTACTATTGATTGGTGGTATAATATGTACGACCGCATGTTAGTAGGTGGCAGAGGCGGCTATGAATACTTTCCAAAAGATGATAATTACTCTTTTACATTGGCACAGTGGTATCCACGTATGGCGGTTTACGATGATGTAAATGGCTGGCAGAATAAGCAATTTTTAGGAAGTGGTGAGTTTGCTTTAACTTTTGGTGATTTTCTTGTAAACATTACCGTGCCTGCAGATTATATAGTAGGGGCAACAGGTTGGTTACAAAATCCTAAAGAAGTATTAACCGAAAAGCAACAAGAGCGATTTAAGAAAGCTCAAAATTCAGAAGAAATTGTTTTTATAGTAACTGAAAAGGAAGCTAAGAAAAACGAAAAGTCAAGAGCAAGCACTACTAAAACTTGGAGTTTTAAGGCAGACAATGTAAGAGATTTTGCCATCGCAACTTCTCGTAAATATATTTGGGATGCTGTTGCTGTTCAATTAGAAAATCATACCCCATTGGCGATGTCATTTTATCCTAAAGAAGGAAATCCTCTTTGGGAAGACTATTCTACCAATGCTGTGGCCAACACATTGCGTTATTATTCAGAAAAAACAATTGATTACCCTTACCCTGTAGCCATATCGGTTCACGCAGCAAACCAAGGAATGGAGTACCCTATGATTTGCTTTAATTACGGCAGACCCGATGCCAAAGGAAAATATTCGCAACGAACATTAGAAGGAATGGTGGGCGTGATAGTACACGAAGTGGGGCATAATTATTTCCCTATGATTATCAATTCTGACGAGCGCCAATGGACTTGGATGGATGAAGGCCTTAATTCATTTATGGATAGAGCTACCAAAATTAAATATTACCCTGAATTTGACCATACGTGGGGAAGCCCAGCTGGCATTACGAGATATATGAAGGGTAACCCTGATTATATTAGACCCATAATGACGAACTCTGAGCAAATTAAGCAATTTGGTTATAATGCCTATGGTAAACCTGCAGCTGCCTTAACATTGCTTCGCGAAACGGTTATGGGAGAAGAGCTATTTGATATGGCTTTTAAAGAATATGCCCAACGTTGGGCATTTAAACATCCTATGCCAGCTGATTTTTTCCGTACGATGGAAGATGCTTCAGCAGTAGATTTAGATTGGTTTTGGAAGGGTTGGTTTTACTCAATCGATTATGTAGATATAGAATTATCGAATGTTAGATGGTTTAAAACAAATACAGTTTCGAAAGGGATAGAAGGGCAAAACCAAACGGCTAAAATTGAGAATGCCAATAAGGATGAGGATGGTAATAATATTGATTTTTCAAGTGGGCCTAACTCATTAACCATTACTGATACTCCTGATCGAGCTTATCGAGAGTTTAAAAATCGAGTAGATGATAAGGCGATTCAAAAAGCATATAATGGTAAAAATTTCTATGAATTAACATTTAAAAATATAGGAGGGTTAGTTTCACCAATTATTATCGAGTGGACTTTTGCGGATGGCACCAAAGAGGTTGAACAATTGCCAGCTGAAATTTGGAGATCAAATGAAAATGAGGTTAAAAAAGTATTTGTTAAGAGTAAGGAAGTTGTAAATATTGCAATTGATCCTAACAAAGCAACAGGCGATACAGAAACAGCTAATAATCATTTTCCTAAAGTAGAAGACAAATCAAAATTGGAAGAGTTTAAGGAATCTCATTAATAAATCAGAATGTGATTTATTGCCCAATAGGGGTATATCATTAAAAAGACGATTTTCGATTAGAAAGTCGTCTTTTTAATGCCTTGAATTGCTAAATGGGCTCGGTTGAGCCCAGAGATTACCGAGCCTTACGCTCGGCAATGACGATGATGGGACATTGCATAGCGGAAGCAAAGTTCCACTAGAATTATGTTCTTTTTTTATCCAAATTGAAAGTCATATCGTATCCGCCATCTGGCGGAGAATATATCTTAACCCAACTTGATACGTGGTTCATAGATTTTTCTATTACATATCAATTATTGATAACAACATTGTTTGAGCTATTAGAATTCATTTCTTAACTTTACTAGGCACTATGTATCAAAAATTTAAAACCTTTGGTAATTACTGGGAAGCAACGGGGAGCGACCCTATAGAGGAAGTTGCTTCCATGGTAGAGTTTATGAATTCATTAACAGGCGAAGTGCTAGCAGAACTAAAAATGTAGTACTGCCTTTTTACGTCATCTTGAGATTGGAATTTTAAAAAAAATCAGCGCAGGAAAATGACAGTAAGAACGTCATTGCGAATCCCATCCTAAAATTTCAAAACTTTAATAATGTAAATGGGATGCGGCAATCTGTTCATTATTATAATTTTTTTCTTAATAATTAAGATAATATAAAATGCTAATAATCAATATTTTACACAATCTGTCAATGGAAATTTATTTCAGAATCTTTTCTCATCATGTTTAGATTCTGAAACAAGTTCAAAATGACTTTTACCACTAATTAATAAATATGAAAACTTCAAGCCTATCAATAATAATCGCACTTTTTTCATTTAGCCTTTTTGCCCAAGAATTTACCATAACAAGCACCGATCTTCAAGGGCAGTTAACAAATACACAAGTGTTTGCAGGGTTCGGTTGCGAAGGAGAAAATGTATCTCCTCAATTGGCTTGGTATAGTGCCCCAGAGGGTACCAAAAGTTTTGCCATTACTATGTACGACCCTGATGCGCCCACGGGCAGTGGTTGGTGGCATTGGGTACTATTTAATATGCCTGCTACGGTTAATCAGCTTACAGCAAATGCGGGTAACTTAGAAAGCAATTTAGCACCAGAAGGAAGTGTTCAAAGTATTACCTCCTTTGGAAAAACTGGATTTGGAGGTGCTTGCCCACCAGAAGGAGATAAACCACATGCTTATATTTTTACAGTGTATGCATTAAGCATCGAAAAAATTGAGTTGGAAAGTGATGCTCCCCCTGCAATGGTAGGGTTCTACTTAAATGCGAATGCGTTGGCAAAAGCATCGTTGATCTCTTATTACGGTAGGTGATCTGATGCTACCTAATCCTATTAACAGATCTTATCAAATTCTCATCTTTTTGAATAAATCTGCGAGCCAAAACATTCATAAACATGGCCATAGCAAGTGTAAATGAACCAACCTCAAACCTGCCAGGAGTAGAGATCTGTAATTCACAGATAAAAAATGTCACTAAGCCAATGGTAATCATCATTACAAATGAATTGATTACACTCATTATCATTTGAAGCATTCTTTTTTTATACATAAAAATCTCAATGAGTGCTATAAGTGCTCCAATGCTAGATAGAATGGCAACAGCCGTGTAAAGCCCAAACTCTATAATAATATTGTCTCCTTCAGTAAATTGATAAGCATACGTTAACAGCGTAATATCGCCTTCATTGCTTTGCCAATACGGAAGAAAATTAAATGTAATTAGAAGTACAACTACTAAAAAAAGAAAGATTGTTTGAATTCTTTGTATCATCTTTGAAACTATTATAAGTTGGCAAAGTTAATAGAGACTATCTATAAAGTGCTTGATTTTTGAAACGTTTAGATTTTTGATGATTTTTTGTTTTTCTCGATGCAGCAAATGCCTAGGTATTAGGCAAGTTGAGAAAAGTAAAAAGGCGCAAAAAGATAAATATTTCAATTCGATGACTTTATGGCTTGCCTCTAGTAAGGTTATTATAAGAACCAAACCAACAGTAGAATAACAAACCTTTAATTAGAAACTATACCGTGCCGGATTTATTCCGGCATCTCAATTTTTAAGAAAATGCGAGTTTTTGTTTACATATCGTATAAAGGCACCAACTACCATGGTTGGCAAATGCAGAATAATGCCGTAAGCCTACAACAAGAAATTACTGAATCGCTGCAATTGTTATTAAAAAATAAGGGGTTAAGCATTAATGGTAGCGGAAGAACTGATGCAGGCGTACATGCTAAGGAGCAAGTTTTTCATGTAGATGTGCCAGACGATACGGATATTGAAGACTTACAGTATAGGCTAAATGGCATTTTAGAGAATGACATTGTTGTAAATAATATAAAAGAAGTATCGAGCAAATCGCATGCTAGGTTTGATGCAATAAAAAGAAGCTACGAATACCATTTGCGTTTTACAAAAACGCCATTTGGCGAAAATGAGTATTATTACCATCGGAATCCTCTTGATGTGGAGGCGATGAATGTTGCAGCTTCTTACCTTTTAGGCGAGCACGATTTTCAATCGTTTAGCAAAGTAAAAACGGATGTTAATAATTTTGTTTGCACCATTACAGAAGCAAAATGGGTTGTGAAAAATAAAGGCATAGTCTTTTATATTTCTGCAAATAGATTTTTACGTAGTATGGTTAGAACCATTGTTGGCACCTTACTAGAGGTGGGTGAAGGCAAAATGGATACTGCCACAATGAAAGATATTATAGAAAAGAAAGATAGAACCTTTGCAGGCAGGTCTGTGCCAGCTAAAGGTCTTTATCTTTGTAAAGTTGAGTATCCGCAAACAAATTTAGGTGAGTAAACAGAAAGTAACAGGAAGAGTAGTTGATTGGAATGTGCTTAAAAGGCTGATGCAATTTATTAGACCATATAAATTGCAATTTTTTATATTGATTTTTCTTACCTTTTTTACAGCAGCAATTGTACCTATTCGCCCTTACATTATTCAGCTTGCATTAGATAATGAAATTGCAAATGGAGATTATGAGGGCTTACTTAGTATAATTTATTTGCTTTTGGGCTTATTAATCATTCAGGCATTTGTTCAGTATTTGCATACATATTTATCTGGTTGGGTGGGGCAGTATATTATTAAAGATATTCGGGTAAAACTGTATAAACACCTCATAAATTTAAGGCTAAGTTTTTTCGATAAAACGCCTATCGGCCGTTTAGTTACCCGCGTAATATCAGATATTGAAACTTTATCAGACGTATTTAGCCAAGGGTTAGCTGCCATTGTGGGCGACCTATTACAGCTTGTTTTTATCATTGTTTTTATGCTTTATACTGATTGGAGATTGGCATTAATTAGTTTAATAACTTTTCCAATAATGCTTTTTGTAACTTATATTTTTAAAGAAAAAATAAAAGTATCTTTTAACCAAGTGCGTAATGCGGTTGCTAACCTAAACACCTTTGTGCAAGAGCATGTTACAGGTATGAGCATTGTGCAAATTTTTAATAGTGAAAAAGCAGAGCTGAAAAAATTTAAAGCAATTAATGAAGAGCATAAAAAAGCTAACATTAGATCCGTGCTTTATTATTCTATATATTTTCCTGTGGCTGAAATAATTAGTGCTACTGGTATTGGCCTATTAATTTGGTATGGTGCCAAAGCAGCTTTGCACCAAGAAATTACAGGGGTTTCCATAGGAATGCTCATTGCATTTATAATGTACATCCAGCTGTTTTTTCGCCCTGTAAGGCAAATTGCAGATCGTTTTAACACACTACAACTTGGGATAGTAAGTACTGCTAGGATATTAAATTTACTTGATAGTAAAGAATTTGTTGCTAATGAAGGCGATGCTGCTCCTGAGCAGTTTAATGGAAAAGTTGAATTTAAAAATGTATGGTTTGCTTACGAAGAGGAAAACTATGTATTAAAAAACATATCTATTAACGTTGAGCCAGGCCAAACAATTGCTATTGTTGGTGCAACGGGCGCAGGAAAATCATCTATAATTAATTTGTTAAGTAGGCTCTATGAAATTAACAAAGGCGAAATTTTATTAGATGGCAAAGACTTAACAGCCTATAAACTGGGCTATTTACGCCAACGAATTGGTGTTGTACTACAAGATGTATTTTTATTTTCAGAATCTATATTAAGCAACATTACATTAGGCAATACCGATCTAACGGAAGAGCGTGTACTAAAAGCGGCAGAATTAGTTGGGGCACGTAAGTTTATTGATAAATTGCCTGGAGGGTTAAACTATAATGTGCTTGAAAGAGGCATGGGGCTAAGTGTTGGGCAAAGGCAATTAATCTCCTTTGTAAGGGCCATGGTGTATGATCCAAGTATATTGGTATTAGATGAAGCAACATCTTCGATTGATTCTGAAACAGAAGAGATGATTCAGCAAGCCATAGCAAGTATGATGAAAGGCCGAACTTCCATTGTAATAGCACATAGGCTTTCAACGATTCAAAACGCAGATAAAATAATTGTGATGGATAAAGGTGAAATAAAGGAAGTTGGCTCTCACGAAGAATTACTAAATAAAAATGGATTTTATGCACAATTACATAGCATGCAATACAAAGCAGTGGTTTAATTTTATAGTAGAATATTCCAATACGTTTTTAGATGTATATTTGCGTGAATGAGTAAACTGAAACCAATTCTATTACTGGCTCTAATCTTGAGCTGTTCGTATTCATTTGCTCAAAAAAAGAACAAGAGCTTGACGCAGAGGTATGGTCAAATCAAAAAGCCCCTAAAGTTTAAGATGAATAAGAAAATGGCCGTGATATGCCCAATTTTTCATCCAAGCGAATATCCTTATCAAGGTATTGGGTTTAGAGCAGGCGACCCTTTCGCCCTTACTTACAAATTATTTGCAACTAAATGGCTGGCTTTTTCTATTGATGGTGGCTTTGCTGCTTTTGGTTTATATAAAGACCGTTACGAAGAATTATATAATGCTACACCTGAGTCGGAAACGCTTACTTATTTAAATCAACAAGTAGAAAAAGACCTTGTGTTTGCAGGGAAAGTGAGCTTTTATCAAGAAGGCCCAGAATTTATGAAAGGCCTTGATTTATATGCAGGCTTTGGATGGCAAATGCGCTTTGCCGAAATTTTATATGGCTATAACGAGGAAATTGCAAATGGGATTGAAGAATTTGGTACAACCACTGTTCAATATGATTACATGGGCCCTGAAGTTCACTTTGGAATAGAGTATGCCTATTTTGATTTGCCTATTTCTGCCTTTTTAGAAGGCAGTGTGTTTTATGATATTACCTACCAACCAACATTTATTAAATTTCAGTTTGGTATTGGCGTCCGTTACGTTTTTTAATCCCTTGTTGGCTCTGCTTCGGGGTAGTTCATTTGTTAACATTCTCCAAAAATTACTTTATAGCCTGAGTTCGATGTAAGAAAGTGCACGTCAATGAGAAAAAACGTACTTCTAGTTTCAAACGAATAAAAATGCCAAGTGTTTTTGCGGCATTCTGTTATAATAGGAACAGATTGCCACAATTTTTTAAACAAAAATTTTCGCAAATACGATTCCTGTGTCTAGTCATTGTTCTTAGGTCAGTTTCTATGGTTTAAACAAGAGCTTTGCTATAAATAATTTACTATTTTCGGTTAAGTTCTAAGTAATACAGCTAAATGTACTTATTACTCCATTAAAACCACTGCTACAAGTCATTCCGCTTTGCCTTTGCGTAGCCGCTTCGGCAGAGCGAGGCAGGAATCTTAGCCATGTAGCCAGAGTTACTATAAGTGGCAAAGATTTCTCCCTGCCTGCGGCTGGCAGGCGTTGCACTACGAAATGACGCTCTTTGAGTTTTTAGCAAATACCAATATGTGTTTATTCTAAAATACAAAATTGCTGTACTAGTTAGAACTTAACCCTATTATCAAAAGCTTCCTTTTCAGTTTCGAGGTACGAGGTCACGAAGGACTCCTTTTGAGAATTTTGTAGGATTAGAAAGTGCTTTTGAGAAATAAATAAGAGACGTGGGCTTCAAGCTAATGGCAAGTCAAAATTCACTTTTAGTATTACGGATTTAAAGCATAGAGAATATATTTGAATTAAATAAAATCAAATATATGGTCATCTTCAATTTGTTTTAGGATCTAAGGATACTTTTTGACCATGTTCTGAAATAAATTTAGAATAACTTATTTATTGAACTATTCGGGACTTAAATGGGCAACCCTATTCACTTTTATTAAGCTAGTTTTGTAGTGATTAAATAAAATAATAGAAAATATAACTTAATGAAAAAATATTTTTTGATAGCAGCAGTAATTTTGTTGCTAGGCTTATTAGTAAACTATACGTTGGGCGGATTTAAATCAGTTGAGCCCACGCTTATAGAAGTTAATAATTATACTATTTATGGCAAATCCTATGAAGGAAGCTATAAAAGTAATTGGCTAAAAAACGTGGTGGATGAAATGCGAATTTTACAAGATAGCATTGAAGGCAATACTGATCTGGTAATAATTAATTACATTAACGAAGCGCAAGAAACAGTAGGTAATGTAACAAATTTTGTTGGCCTTAGTTTTAAGAGTGATACCAATAGTAACATACTGGATACTTTTGAAAAAAGAATAATTAAGGCTTCTAAAGCTGTTCAGCTAAAAATTAAAATTCAGCCTTTGGTTATGCCATCACCAGAAAAGATTAAAACACTTGCTTTTGATTTTGCTACGGCTAATGGATTAGAACTTCAGGAGTTAAGTATCGAAAAGTACAGTGAAGATGGCGTTCTTATTATAGAGTTTCCTGTTAA
>CAZQWZ010000060.1:0-12987 GCA_964596935.1 uncultured Roseivirgaceae bacterium | reverse complement strand
AAGCAAATATTGAATTGCGTTGGGGAAATATAGTTGTGAAAGCTCCTTTTGAAGTTATTCTGTAATTATTTCAAATAAAAGGGGTTGGTTATAAAAAATAAATCCCTTTTTTTAAAGTGACTTATCTGTTCCTTTTCAAATAAATAAGAACTACTCCATTCTTTCCTTCTTTGCCATAAGATTTTTCAGCCGCAGCTCCTTTAATAACATCAACTCTTTCAATATCGTTGGGCTCAATGTTTTTAACAGATTCTACTTTCCGCTTTCCACTTTTATCCATAATATAATAAACTGGCTGCCCACTTATTTCAGGGCCATCTATTTTAAGCACTACCCTTGGGTTTTCATTAATAGGAGTTATAAAATTGAAAGATTCATAAGATGATGAGGCTTTAATTTTCTTAAGTTGCATCTGTTGCCCCTCGTATAACTCATTTTTAATGCTAATAAGCAAGCCAAGTCGTTTAAGCTTTATGGCAGACTCTAATTCCAATATGTTATCCATTTGTTGCATGGTAACTAGGCTATCTATATGTATTAAAGAAAGATAATTCTCCATTTTAACTAATTCAGCATCTAAATCCCATTTTAGGCTATTGTATTTTTCCATATTGCTGCTGTAAACTCTTTTAATATTATTAATTTGAGCATCGGTTAAATTAAGCTCTTTACGGTGTTTTAAAACAATATCTGCCGAAAATAATTCGGTTTTAAATACATCTTGCGAATTAGCAATTAAACTTATTAAAAACGGAATAATAAATAATATTTTTTTCATAATTTTAGTGGTTTTAAATTAAAAATCTTCTAATAATGATTGTGTTGAGGACTCCCATGAATCAATGGAAATGGTCTGGTTTATTAAAGACTCTGTGATATTGCTTTTATTACTTTCAAATTTAATATTAATGGTGTAATCCATAATTGGCTCCGTTGTAGGGTAAAAATAAGAAACCAATAACAGCAGTAATGATGCAGCTATAGCAATTGGTAGCCATTTATATTTTTTTGCATCATTCATATCAGGAGGTAATGGAATCACTACATGTTTATCCTTCCCTTTTATTTTCTGAAAGAAATCCTGTATTAATTTATCTTCAGGTTTCATAATATTTTTCTTTTACTAATAAGATTTTTAGCTTCTTTTTTCCTCTATCATAATGGGTGCGTATCGAGCCTATACTAATGTTTAATACTTCTGCTGCTTCCTGTAATGTTAAACCATGGTAAAACACAAGCAGTAAAACTTGGTGCTGTCTTTCGGGCAGCCGACTTAAAATACCCTGGTAGTCCTCTTTATTTTCGTTCTCTTCATAAGTATTATCTACAAGCAAGAAGGGTAAATTTTCGATACTAAAGGGAGTACTTAAACTTTTTAGATAGCCAAACGCTGTAAATTTGATTACTGAAAAAAGCCAAGTTTTAATCTTCGCTTTATTGTCATACCTTGCTTTTCCTTCCAACAGTTTTAAATAAACTAATTGCATTACTTCCTTTGCATGTTCATCATTATAAGAACAACATTGCCGAGCCCATAGATAAGATTCTTTGTGTAAATGCTTATAAATGTATTCTAGCCAGTTATTGTTCATATTTAATGGTTAGTATAAAAAGCAACAACTTTATATGACAATACTATAATTTATTTTAGTGATGCAAGGCAAGGAAAATAAAGAGTGTAGCTAAAGAGTGTGGTTATCCAACCACGTCCTTAATCTTATACCAAATTAATTTTGAGATGTCGTAATAGTTAGATAGAAATATTTTTCGCAATATAGAAGCAACGTTGTTTAGTACTCCGAAAGCTTTAGGAGACATATTAAATGTATTGTTCTGAATGGAAGCCTAAATATTTATTTAAATGTTAGCTTAAATACCACTAGCATACTAGCTAAAACGAATATGATACTATTGGCAATAATCACTGGCCAAAGCATTAATGCAAAGGCATATACAAGCCACACTACCGTACTAATAACAACAATCAGTATCATCGTAAAACTAAGGTCTCCTACACTTTTACTTTTCCAAGCCAAATACACTTGAGGTATAAACGTTATACTGCTTAAAAAAGCACCAAACAGGCCAATAATTTCGATCCAATCCATAGTAATGAGTCAGTTTATTTTTGTACACATAAAAAAAGCGCTTGATAATTAAATTACCAAGCGCCTCTCAAATATTTTTATATCTTATTTTTTCATTGTTATTAATGCTTCAATACTCATATAAATGGTAAACTCAACTGTAGTTTTTTTATCTACAAGGTAAGAACCACTGGCGGTAATAGTTAGAGGTGTATTGCTATCACTTTGCAAATATGCTACCTTAATATCTATCAAGGTTTTATCAGTGAGAAGCAAATTAGTTTCATCACCTGAAGCATACAATTCAGCAAAATTTAAACCTGATATAGATATAGGATCTCCTATCGTATTTCCTTCAAAACTTACAGTAATATCACCCTGAGCAACAGCAGAAGCATCTCCACTAAAGTCTGTGATTTTATAGCTAATATCATTTACACTAAATGATTCAATACCGTCTAGATTATCACTTATTGTAGCATCATCTTCAACTGAAAACGTAGTAGATTCCGAAAAAGAATCTGAAATACCAGGTGCTACATCAATAGTAAATGATTGCTCAAAAGTATTACCAGCAGTAAAGTGATCGAATTTTTTCAAAAAATCGCAGCTTGAAAAAACAAATGGTAAGATTAAGAAATAAAGGAAATTTAACTTTTTCATAGTTGTTTAAATGTTTGATTATATATGCTATACCTAATAGTTAGGTAACCATCAATTTATAATTCTATTATAAAGGTAATTAATAGCTATTAAATTCGATAATTTCTTGCACTTTTTATGTCCAAATCAGTTATCCAAGTAAGTGTCGTTTGGCTGCTCTTGCAATGAACCTTACCTTTTCTTTAAAAGGGAATCTGCTTAAATTAACTTTTACCACTCCCTTTGTAAGCATAGTTTTTTGCGAATAATCTATATTAACATCTACCATTACATGCTTACCTTCTTCTGAAAGTTTAAGTGCTTTATCAATAACTTTATCAATTTCGTGGTCGTTATCAATGGTTAAATACTCTGCTCCTGTTGCAATAGCAACACCTTCAAAATTGGCTTTTCCTATAATAGAGCAAGTTTTTCGATTTAATGGAATCTTTTGAAACTGTGAAATTTGACCAAGCTCGCCATCATTTATAATAAATAAAACAATTGGCACCTCATAGGCAGCAGCAGTTATGGCTTCTAAACCTGTCATTTGAAAGGCTCCATCTCCCACAATTCCTACTACTTGCCTATCGGGGTGTGCCATTTTAGTAGCAATGGTTGCAGGCACACAATATCCCATACAGTTAAAATCGGTAGGAGATATAAATTGGGCTGGTTTATAAACAGGAAACAACTCTGCTGCCAAGAAGGTATGTTTACCATCGTCCACTACCATCATTGCATCGCCCTTTAATTTTGATCTTAGTTTGGTAAAGAAATGACCTGGAGATACGATAGTATCTTGTGTTTTGGTAAGCCAAGTATCCAAATACTTTTCGTTCTTATCTCTAATTTTACTCTTTATTTCTTTACTATCTCTACTGGATCTAAAGCCAATAGCTTTTAATTCTTTTAAGAGTTCAATAAGTGCAATTTTGGCATCAGATTCTATGGCAACTGTGGTTTTAAAGTTTTTATCAAAAACTTCGGGGTTAATATCAATATGAATAAGATTTTTAGGAGGTTCTAAACCATAACTTCCTGTTGCAATTTCTCCCATACGAGCTCCTACAACTAATAAAACATCATGTTGTGCCAATGCCCATTGCCCAGAGGGCTTTGCCGATGCACCTAAAAATACACTTGTGAATAACGGATGGTTATTAGGAAAAGAGCTCTTTCCTTGCAAAGTAACGGATACTGGTGCATCCAATAATTCTGCTAATTCAACACTTTCTTCCATAGCAGCTAACGCACCCCAACCTACAAACATCATAGGATTTTTTGCAGACTTTAAGAGCTTAACGGCTTTAGCTATTTTATCATCATCTAACGTTACTTTATTGTCATGAGCCAAGTACGTAAACATTTCCTGTACAGCTCCCAAATGCAATTGAATGTTTATGGGCAGCTCAATAAACACAGGGCCTGGCTCACCGGAAGTTGCTATATCATAGGCTTGGTACAAAGTTGGAATTACATCTTCGTGCTTTTCTATTAAAAATTGAGCCTTTGTAATAGGCTTGGCTAAAGCTATTTGATCAAAATCGTGTAATTGATACGACATGCCCGACTCTTTATGAGTGCCTCCTGCAATAATCAACATTGGAATACCATCTAAAAAGGCTTCTCCTATTCCGCTCATTGCGTGGGTTAAGCCAGCAGCGGGTACAATGGTTAGTACTCCAATGCCATCCGTTGTTCGCGAAATGGCATCTGCCATAAAAGCTCCTCCTCCTTCATGTGTAACTAAAATCGGAGTAATTTGATCAGATTTATTCATCTCATCATACAACTCTGTGGTATGCGTTCCGGGTATCCCGAAAGTATAGTTAACTCCTAATTGCTCTAAAGCAAATACAGCTAATTGTGCGCCTGTTTTTTTCATTCTACTAATGTTTTACCTGCAATGGCATAAGCTGCCATTCGCCCTGTTAAAATACAACCTCCTAAAAACGTACCTTCTAATGTACCCTGCCCGTGCATACCGCCACCGCCAAAGCCTGCCACTTCTCCAACCGCATAAAGCCCTTCCATAGGGTTTCCATCCAAGCCCATTACTTTACAATCCAAATCTGTTTGAATCCCTCCCAATGTTTTTCTTGATAAAATATGCTCACGAATAGCGATTAACTTACCTGCTTTGGGGTCAACTATTTTTTGAAACTTACAAGTTCTTACTTTATCACCTCTATATTGACGTGTATGAGCTATTCTTCTCAATTGGTCATCATTATGAAGATTTGGCCCACGATCTATTTGAGTATCGTAATTCTCAATGGCTTCTTTTACATGTTCCAATTTAACGTCCTCTTTTTTAGTAAGTTCATTCATTTTTATCACCAATTCATCAATCGTATCTGCAGTTATAAAATCTATGCAGTTATCTAACATATCATGAACTAATTCTTTGCTACCAAAAATAATTGTTTTTATAAAGCCCAACCAACTTTTTTCTCTAATAGCTTTATTGTGCTCTGCTCCAGAAATCGCAAGCTCTTTGTAAGCGATTTTCATGTTTAAAACCTGCCAACTATATTTCTTTTCTTGCTTACATATTTGCTCTACAGTAAACCTAGTATCATAGGCGGTAATAAGTGGTATGGGGCCAAACCGTTTGCCCGTATAATCTAGCCAAAGTGCAGATTTAGGTGGCACCAAGCTTAACCCATGGTCTTTCTTTTGCGGTTTAGGATGATGTACGCCCGCTGCATAAGGCCAATTTTTATCTAAATGAGTAATTACTCCATTTTGTTTTTCTACCGCATCGTGTAAATCGCCTAAAGCATATTTATGAGCTCCATTAAGAATTAACTCTGGTGGTTTGCCCCAAGGCTTATACCAGTTGTCGCGTACCTTTTTAATATTACCGCCCATTCCTCCTGCCGCAACCACTACTTCACTTCCCAAAGCTTTGAAGTTATTACCTGATGCTTCATCCACACCCTCTACACCAATAACTTTAGCGTTATCAACCAGTAAATTTTCTACCTTATGCTCGTAAATAACGCTTAAATGTGTAGCAGATTTAGGATGATCGAAAAGTGTTTTTATCAACACATTGGTAAGTTCTAGCCCCGTGCCCCAAACCATATGAAACCTAGGAACAGAGTTGCCAGGTTTAAAAAGGCCTCGTTCAACCCAATGCACCACCGGAAAGAATTTAATACCTTTATCTTTTAGCCAATTATAAACTTTAGGAGTACTATTATACACATAGGTTTTTGCCCATTTTTTAGATAAAATATCAGAATCTTCGAAATTGGCAACCGAACACCAATCTTTATAGGCTTGCTCACACGTATCTTTTATTCCAGATTTTCGCTGTTGGGGAGTATCTACAAAAAACATCCCTCCAAACGATTCTTTTGCTAGACCACCAAAATTATCTTTAATATCTCGATCAATGATTAATACTTTTCTATCAAAATTTAAAAGTTCAATAGCTGTAGTAATTCCGGCAATTCCTCCTCCAACTATTATTACATCAGCCTGATAATTAACCGCCATACATTTTTTTTATGTTACTTTTAATCTAATATGATAAAGAAGAATTGGACTGAGCCAATCTATCTCTTACGTATTTATCAAGCTTACCTTTAGTGTTTAATCTTTCGTATTTTTCTAAAACAGAGTTATTTAAAGATGGATCTAGCTGTTTTAACTCTTTATACACTGTCACCATCCCTTCAATACCTCGCGTACTTGCTTTTACTTCATCTAAGTCATCTTGATGCTCTATAATATAAAGCGACTTGCCAAATAAATAGGTTACTTTAAATTTTTCGGCATACTTAAAGCGTTTATTATTCATTAAATTTTCCAAAAAAACACCATCTAAAATAACAGATATGTAAGGAGTGTTTGATAACCAACTAATAATACTTTCTGATAAGGCTTTGGTGTCGTTTTGTTCGGTAGCAATGGGGTTGTTTTCTAACCAAATAATATTTCGAACAATAACTGGCTCCTCTGCTTTAAACTCTTCGATGGTTTCCCATGAAGTATTACCTATACTTTGCGCAAAAAGGCTAAACGACAACAAGCTATAAAAAAATAAAGTGAGTATAAACCGCATGTTTTTTTGAGTTTGTACGAAGTTGTAAAATTATACTGAATATTCAAACTTAATCTCTAATCAATCCTATCGGGAATGATATAATACTTTCATTTCCATCTTTACCAACTGCTGCCACTCCAAATATATAATTATCAATTACAATATTTTTAAGTGTATAATTATCCACCTTACCAACATATTTTGAGTATAGCCACTGCGAAGCAGTTGTTTCTCGCCAATACACTTTATAGCCTAAAAGCCACTCTTTACTGGTTGGTTTCCATTTAAGGTGCGTATCTGGGCTAACCATACCTCCAATTTTTAATTCATCAGGAGCTTTCGGAGCCCAAGCCAAAGCTGCCAACGTAATAGCATTTACTCGGGTTAATTTTGCAGCGTACTCAAAATTAACTCCGCTAATTACATCTCCATATTTTACTCCATTTTCTTCGCGTATATCTTGATGCTGCCTATTATAGTTTTCATGGGTTTCCATAATTCGTATGCCTGCAAAACCCATATCATTAAATGGCCTGTGATGTCCTCCTCTACCAAAACGATCTAGTCGGTAAATCATCATGGGTTTAACGTCTGTTAGGTATTTTCTAGAAATAGCATCCACATAACGCGCCAATTGGCGCGATATGCCATCTACTTCACCACCAAAATACCTACGCCTTTTTCTAGCTGCTTCTGTTTCAGTAACGGGAGTTGGCTCCGAAAAAATTCTAAAAGATTGATTGTCGATAATCCCATCTACGCCTTCGATGTTCCCAATCATATCATTATTAAGCACACCTATTATTTCCCAATTTTCTTCTGTTGCTTTTGCTGCTAAATGCTTGCCCCCAAACAAGCCTTGCTCCTCACCTGAAAGACCTACATACACAACATTGGCATGGAAAGAATACGTTGATAAAACACGAGCGCATTCTAAAACTGCGGCCATTCCCGAAGCATTATCATTTGCCCCTGGTGCATCTGTTGCTGCATCTGTAGAACTAGAAGCACGAGAGTCTATATCTCCCGAGATAATAACATACCGATTGGTAGCAGGAATTGCCTTTTGTATGGCAATAACATTTACAACCCAGGTATCATTTTTAATTCTTGTAGTAGAATCACCTTTTACTAAAGTTCTTTGGTATTGCACATCTAAACAATTTCTGCAATTGGCAGAAACATTATCAAAACTAGATTTAATCCAGCGCCTAGCTGCACCAATTCCTCGTGTAGTAGATACGGTATCCGACATGGTGTTTCTGGTGCCAAAACCAGCCAACTGAGTTACCGATTTTTCAATTTCACTAGCAGATATATCTGAAATAATTTTATAAATATCCTGGCTATAACTGAGTGGCACTCTTTCTTGA
Organism: uncultured Roseivirgaceae bacterium; assembly: GCA_964596935.1. Taxonomy (GTDB): domain Bacteria; phylum Bacteroidota; class Bacteroidia; order Cytophagales; family Cyclobacteriaceae; genus JAKISE01. Next base: position 4,825 of record CAZQWZ010000060.1, on the reverse strand, counting down.
GCAACTGATATGAGTGAAACCATTAAAAATACAGGTAGCAGAAATAAATTGTTCATTCTTTTTTCATCTAAGTTACATCAATTTATAAATGAATAGAAACAGCTATTTAGATTTAGCCATCATGCAGGCCTATTCTCCTAAATTTATTCTAGTTTAAGTATTTGATTATTAGTATTAATGATAATAGCATTGGTATTAACCTTAGTTCGACCGATATAGAATTAAGTTCATCTTTTAAAGATATTGTTTAAGCAAACAGTTTTATTACTTTTGCAGGATGGCTGTACCAACAATTGATTTTTTAGGTATTCAAATTACTGAACCGTTTACGTGGTTAACCAACTGGTTAGTTGCTGCTTTTGTTTTTGGCTTTGGCCATTTTTTATACAATGATAAATTAGCAGATGCCACACAAAAATTTTGGTCTATCTTTTTTGTATTTATAGGGTTAGCTTCAATTACTGGAGGAACCGCTCACGGTTTTATAAATTATGTAGGTCACAATTTTCATTATGCCGCTTGGATATTATCAGGTTTAGCCATTTTTGCAGCTCAACTAGCCACCATACAATTAATCGAAAATGATAAAACCAGGTCGATTATTCGATTTTTTGCCTATACGCAACTATTAGTTTTTGTAAGTGCCGTTATGTATTTTCAAAGTTTTAATAGCGTACGTATTAACTCAGCAGTTGGTCTTTTAGGAGTAGTATTGCCCTTTACCTTACTACACTATGTAAAAAATAAGGATAAACGCTCGCTATTTATTATGATGGGAATCCTTGCTAATTTAATGCCTGGAGTGGTTCACGCATTTAAAATTTCGTACAACGAATGGTTTAATTTTAACGACATCAGCCATGTGATTATGATTTTCTGCTTTTACCTTATGTATATAGGAGCCAAGCAAAATATCAATCTAGAATTATCTAAAAAGCTTAGAAAATCTCCTGCGTAGATTTTTCTTCTGGCATTACAATCCACAAAATAATATAGACAAAAATACCAGGGAAAGCTGCTGAAAAAATACTAATTAGCACATATAGTAATCGTACGATTGCGGTATCCCAACCTAGGTATTTTGCGATACCTCCACATACTCCTCCAATGATTTTATCATTTGTTACACGATTCAAAGTCTGATCCATAGTATAAAAGTTATTTGTAAAGGTAAATGACAATTTCGTGCCAAAGTGCAATTTGTTTATTTTGAGGCCGTATTGATGATTTACTTTTTATCATTGTTCGTAAACGAACACAAATATCATTTATAATGAACGAATTAGTACATTATTTTACCACAAAATCAAATGTCTTTTCTGCAAATTTAATGTTGGTAGGGTACGAATCTCCCAACTTATTATAGACTACCATTTCTTCAGTGGTTCTGTATTTATATGCTTTTAATACAAATTGATAATCTCCTTTTGGTAATACTGAAGATATCTCATAAGCCCTACTCTCCCCAGGATCAAGATTATTATCACCAATTTTTTTTGCAACAGGGTACCATTCCCAATGTTCCCCAATCCTAAAACTATCAACTGCAACAATGTTCTCGTTAATCAAATCAATTATTGAGAGTTTAATAATAATAAACCTCTCGGGGTCTCCTGTTGGCACTCTATGGCCTGCAATTTATTGGTGGCAATGGTTTTAAAAGTTATAGCATTTTTGCTGCTATATTCTGTTTTTATGGGTTCAAACATAAAGTCAATACCATCTAGTCTTTCAACCACCAAGGTATCGTGTTTGGGAATACCCGAACCCATAAAATAATGCATCCTAGATACTGCAATTTCTGCTCCATCGGCAATTGGCCTGTTTATATGAGGCATATGACAAGTTTTGCAATTCATCGAACCATAATAAGGACCAGCCTTCCATTCATCACCTGTTTCAAATGTGCATACCAACTCAGGCGTTATTACAGCCACCGCATTATGGCACGATATGCATAAATTCTCAGATAAATGCTTTTTATCTTCAACCGATTTGTGTGGAGCATTATTGGAAACGCTCATACTTATGATAGCACCATTACGAACATGGCACGAAGCACAATTTATCCCTTCTTGCTGGAGTTCATAATCAAATTCAGGATTTTTATGTTGAATAGGCTTGTAGATATCTCCATCTTCTAACCCCGTTACGATATACTCTTGCTGGTTTTGTAAAGGAATATGGCAATTAATACACATATAGGGGCTCGATTCTTTAGCAATTTCTGCTTGAAATTGAACATCCTTCCAAGCCATAGCATGGGTAGATGTTTTCCATTCATCCTAATGGGCTGTATGGCAAGATCCACATTCTTTAGAAGATAGAGACTTTAAGCCTTCTGGCACAGCCTGATTGGGAATTGCTTGCTCCCAAGGATTAGAAAATGATGATGGATTACTATTTAATACATTAAATAAGCTTATGCTTATAACAGCAAATAAAAAAATAACGATTACAATAAATTTTCTAGACATTATTTGTGCTAATAATAATTATAAGCAGCAAAAATAAGTAATTAACAAGCTTACAATATGACATAGATCACCGAGCAATAGCGATCTAGGTTTAAGTACGTAGATGAAGTAGCACAAATTACCTAGGGCAGATAACTAAAAAGTGCAATACTTTTGTATCAGATGGTTTTGGTTAATGAAAAGGATTACCGGCATAAGGCCGGTTTTTCTTTTTTTAAGACTTTAGTAATTCTACAATAAACTTAGCTCCAGAGCCAGTAGCTTTATTTTCTACAGAAATTTTTCCTTTAAGCTTATCAACTAATCTCCTTGTTATAAGCAAGCCAAATCCAGGTGAGGCTTTATCATTACCACTTTTACCAGCAACTTTATAGCCTGCAAATAGCCTTCGCATTTGGTCGCTATCTATTCCTTTACCTGTATCACTTACCTCAATTTTTATAGATTTTTCACCTTCCGTTACCTTAATATCGACTAAACCTTCTTCATCAGAATATTTAATGGCATTAGATACCAAGTTTGAAAGTATTTGCCGTAAGTATTGTGCATCTGTGTTTATTTCCAATTCTCGGCTTGAGTGATCAACCTTCACCTCAATTTTTTTAGCTAAAGCAGATGGTTCATGAAGTTTAGTTACTTTTTCAATAATTTCCTGCACATTGGTATAAACCAACACCATCTCTTTAAGTTCAGCTTCAATTTTATGCACATCAAGCATATTATTTACCATGCCAATACCATCGGTAACAACTTTACTAATTAGTGCTAAATATTCAGCCTGTTCTTTACTTAAAATATCCTTGTTTAGGTTTACTAGTTCCACTAATCCTTGAATGTTACCTAAAGGCGTTTTTAAATCGTGTGCAACCACAGAAAGAACATTATTCTTCTCAATATTCATTTCCTCAAGGCTATCATTATTAAAAGCCAATTGCTCATTTTTTTCGGTAATTTCATGCTTCTGCTTTTCAATAATAGTGTATTGGTGCTTAAGCTCTCGGTGCGATTTAACAACATATATTAAGCCGAACATTATTACAAATGCAAATGCAATCAGTAGTAAAACTACAACTCGCATATTTCCTAGTTCTTCCATATACTCTGCATCTAAATTTGTTTGTGCAAAGGCGGAAGAAACATTAAAACCGATATAGGATATAAAAAATACAAATACTCTATATCTATTAAAAAAAAATTTACCCATTTTAAAATTTGATTAGTTAATTTAAAAATATGCAATTATTAGGGGATTAAAAATGCAATTAATCATTATTTCAACATTTCCTCAATATAGAGTCAAATAGCTAGTGTAATTAATACCTTTGTCGGCTTTAAGAAACAACATTAATTAATTTGATGGAAAATTTTATTGCTGAACTAAAGTGGAGAGGTATGATACACGATATTATGCCAGGCACAGAAGAGGAATTTAACAAAGGTATGACAGCCGCCTATATTGGGTTTGACCCAACTGCAGACTCGCTTCATATTGGAAGTTTAGTTCAGATAATGACTTTAGTACATTTACAAAGAGCTGGCCATAAACCATTTGCACTCGTAGGTGGTGCTACGGGTATGGTTGGTGATCCTTCTGGAAAATCTCAAGAAAGAAATTTGCTCTCTGAGGGTGTTTTACAGCATAATCTTACGAGTGTTGAAAAGCAATTAAGGCAATTTCTAAATTTCGATTCGGGTGATAACAAAGCTGAAATTGTTAATAATTACGATTGGTTTAAAGGGATTAGCTTTTTAGAATTTATTAGAGATGTTGGTAAGCATATTACCGTAAATTATATGATGAGCAAGGACTCAGTTAAAAACAGACTTGAAACAGGCATGTCGTTTACTGAGTTTTCGTATCAGTTGGTGCAGGGCTACGATTTCTGGTGGCTTTACACCAATAAAAACTGCAAAGTACAATTAGGAGGGTCGGACCAATGGGGAAACATTGTTACAGGAACCGAATTAATTAGGCGTAAATCAAGTGGAGAAGCATTTGCTGTTACCACACCATTGATTAAAAAAGCAGATGGCACTAAATTTGGTAAAACCGAAGGAGGAAATGTATGGCTTGATAGAGAAAAAACATCGCCTTATAAATTCTACCAATATTGGTTAAATGCTTCGGATAAAGATGCTGCCAATTACATCAGAATATTTACTTTGCTAAGCAAAGAAGAAATTGAGATTCTTGAACAAGAACATAACGAAGCTCCTCATCAAAGAGCATTGCAAAAAGCACTTGCTAAAGACATAACAGTACGAGTACACTCAACTGAAGATTTAGAAATGGCTCAAAAAGCGTCTTCTATCCTTTTTGGCAAGTCAACTACTGAGGATTTACAAGC
>CAZQWZ010000059.1:12997-13238 GCA_964596935.1 uncultured Roseivirgaceae bacterium | reverse complement strand
AGAACTTATGAAGATGAATTGCTTGGGTATGCCACTCAAAAACTACAAGCCATTGATAAACTAAAACTGATTGGTACTGCCAAGCATAAAGTGGGCGTACTCTCTTTTATATTGAAAGGAATGCATCCGTTTGATGTAGGCATGATGCTCGATGCCAGAGGCATTGCAGTGCGTACAGGGCATCATTGTACGATGCCATTAATGGAGCGACTTGGATTAGAAGGAACGGTTAGAGCATCTT
>CAZQWZ010000059.1:0-12972 GCA_964596935.1 uncultured Roseivirgaceae bacterium | reverse complement strand
TTGAAGAAATTGATACGTTAGCTGAATCATTAATTAAAATCTCCAAAAGAATTAAATAATGAATTCAGTAGAAGAAATACAGCAAGATATAATTGAGGAATTCGAGTTTCTAGCAGACGACCGTGAATCTACCATTTACTACATTATGGATTTGGGCCAAAAGCTCCCAACAATGGCTGAAGCTCTTAAAACGAATGATAATATAATTAAAGGTTGTCAATCTAAGGTTTGGCTTACCGCCAATATAGAGGATGGCAATGTGATATATACTGCTGATAGCAATACAGATGTTACCAAAGGGTTAATCAGCTTATTAGTAAGGGTTCTTTCTGGTCAAACGCCAGACACAATTCTTACTACCGAGTTAATTTTTGTAGAAAAAATTGGCATGAGCCAAGTAATTGGCTCCCAACGATCGAATGGATTTAATTCGATGATAAAGCAAATGAAATTATACGCGCTTGGATATAGAGCGAAAGCACAAGTGAATGGATAATATGGAAAAGGAAAAAGAAAGTGTATCTACTGATAAAGTAGAAGAGAAAGTAGAGTTAAATGAACTTTCGATGCGTGATAAAGTACTAAAAGCCATAAAGCAGGTGTATGATCCGGAAATTCCTGTGGATGTATATGAACTTGGGCTTATATATGAAATTAATGTATATCCAGTAAATAATATATTTGTACTTATGACCTTAACGTCTCCATCCTGCCCTGCAGCCGAGCAGATACCTAGTGAAGTGGAACAAAGTATTAGAAAAATTGCAAGAGTTGCCAATGTAAAGGTGGAAGTAACATTTGATCCGCCTTACACTACCGAAATGATGTCGGAAGCAGCCAAGTTGGAACTTGGGTTCCTTTAATGGCAATCAGTCCACAGCTCTCGGTCGATAGCCAACTATGGACTATCGACTAATTACTGCTAAAGTCTAAATCATCAGAAATAGATAAAATAAACAAATAAGTTAAAAATTAAACCGCTAAAATATGTACCCAGATCAATTAGTAGCTCCTATGAGAGCCGAGCTCACAAGCCAAGGGTTTGAAGAGTTTAGAACTGCAGACGCAGTAAATAATCATTTAAAAGACCATAAAGGCACAAGCTTAATTGTAATTAATTCGGTTTGTGGTTGTGCAGCTGGTTCTGCTCGCCCTGGTGCTATTATGGCAGTAATGAACACCAAGAAAAAGCCAGATACATTGGCTACCGTTTTTGCTGGCAACGATGTAGATGCTGTTAATGCTATAAGAGAAGCTTGCCTTCCTTACCCTCCTTCATCGCCTGCCATTGCTTTATTTAAAGATGGTGAATTAGCACACTTTGTTGAGCGCCACCACATCGAAGGCCGTAATGCAGAAATGATTGCAAACCACCTGATTGATGTGTTTGATGAGTTTTGTTAAGTAAAAGTTTTACTAACAGTTACTATTACTATGTTAGAAGCCGCAATTGGAATAATCCAGTTGCGGCTTTTTGGTTCACCAATAAACGCTAGGTATAGGAATATAAGCTTTTTATCTCTTCAATTATTAGTTTCCAACATATTTCAAATACCAATTAATATTAGCAGGAATTTTAGTGATTGAGGTTTTCGTGATAGTTTTTGGCAAACTTCCTTGATTTGACTCGTTCTTCCAATCTTCTTTTTCAACTAATGTGTGTTTTACTATATTCCACCCTTCTTTTAGCTGAATATCGTAGTTTGTTATTTCTTTAAAGTTGTAATTATTCGCACTTTCATAATTTACATTACACATTGCTTTAAAGTTTCCATCACTATCGCTATAATACCAAGAAAGGTAACTGCCTAATACTAAGCTTGTATAACGATTTAAAGAGGCATTGTCTTGCATTTCTTTTTGAGTTGCAGGATAAAGTAAGCCTACATATTTATTCTTTTTATATAATGAGAGTTCAACTTCTACGGCTTTTGTTGCATCGCTTGATTCTTCTATTTCCTTTTCATTGCAAAAGGTCATACCAACTACGTTTTTTAATGATGACATATAAAATTCGTGATCTTCAATACTATTTAAGTCAATATTCTGCCAATTAAAATGGATGCTGCCATCTTTTAGAATTTGACCAACAGTAATCTTAATGCCATCTAAACCGAATGGGGATACTTTAATTTCTAACTTTCCTTTAGTATAATTTTCAATTTTGGGTATTGAAGGGTGTGTTGTGTTAATATTTTGTTGAGCTATGCTCGTTTGCAACCATAAAAATGACAACACCAACAACAGCCAATGCTTTTTAATACTATAGTTCTTTGAAATACTAATTGATTGTAGTTTGGTTATTCTCATAATATATATTGTTTTAAATTCGTTCCCCTTGCCCCTGTATCAAGTCTTTTTGGATTTATTTAGACCATTATGGTTTTGTCAAAAATGATTATAAAAATAGCTAAACAAAGCTATCCGTGTTTAAACACTTCTATTTATTTGTAAATATTAAAAATAGCTTTAAAAACACAGTTAAAAGGCAATTCCTAAATATAAAATACGCCCATCAATGAAGTTGTTTTCTCTAAAACTTTGTGGTTAAAATAGCCAAACAAGTTCTTATTCCTTGCGATATATTGCCAATTCTAATATTTTCATTGGGGTTGTGCTGGTTATTATCCATATTAACCATAGGCACAATAATAGCAGGAATGTTTAATGTATTAATGGCTGGCGTTATGGGCACGGTGCCTCCCATTGTTCTGATAAGCACAGGATTTTTACCAAACTCTTTTTCTAGTGCTGCTTTTATTTTGTTTCCAAATGGTGAACTTATATCCGTTCTAAAAGCATTAACTCCAGGGTTGCTTAAATAGGTAGCTATTTTACTATGAGTAAGTCGTTCGTTATTTGTAGGCGTTCTATCGAGCACTAAATATCCTTGGCTTTCAATATGTTTTTTAATTTTATTAAGCTGCACCTCTCCATCAGTTTCCATTACTAAACGTACATCAATATAGGCCGTAGCAGTTTCAGGAATTATGGTTTTAAGTTGAGGCCCTTTCCAAGAAGTTTCAATCTGCCTTACATTTAACGAAGGATACTGTAATGATTCTTGGTAATTTTCTCCTACATCATCTGATTTATTTATACCTAAGTTCTTCCTAATTTCATCATTATTATCAGGCACTTGGCTCAATATCTCTTTTACTTCTTCCGATAATTCAACACCACCATAATAGCCCTCAATCAATACTTTACCCTCTTCATTTTTCATGCTTGCCAACAAGTGCGACATAGCAAATACAGGATTAGGTGCATAATTACCATAATGCCCGCTATGCTGAGGCAGCTTAGCTCCATATATTCGAATACTGCATGTTGCAATACCTCTACATCCAAATGTAATTGTTGGTTCATTAGATGGGTGCGCAGGTCCATCCATAATAATTAAATAGTCAGCTGCATATTGACTTTTATATTTTTCAAGTGTTTCTAAAAACCCTTCTGAACTTGTTTCTTCTTGCAAATCGAGTATAACCTTAACATTTATAGTAGGATTATTCTTTTGCTCTTTTAAAATTTCCAATGCAGATATCATCATTATAATAGGTGCTTTGTCATCTGCAACCGCTCTGCCAAACACTCTCCAATCAGGATTTATTGTCTCCTCAATATTGCTCCAATCTATAATTTCCCAACTTTCTTTCGCACTTTTTTCTTTTAGCACGGGTATAAATGGGTTTGCCTGATCCCAATTATTTGGATCAACATCTTGCCCATCTAAATGCATATAGAACAGTACTGTTTTAAACTTTTTGTTAACTTTTTTTTCTATTAAAAGAACAGGCAACGTAGATGTTTCTAATTGCGTCACTTCAAAATCAAGATTTTGAAACTCCTGTGTTACCCAATCAATATTTAGGTACATATTTTCATAATTAGAAGATATATTAGGTATGCTCGAAAAGGCTCTATGACTATTAAGAATATCCGGCATTTTTTTATCAATTGTCTCATTCCATCTACCTTGACAAAAACCATTTAATTGATTGCTCAACATTAAAAAAGAAAAAATGATTATAAAACCAGTTACTTTCTTATTCATACTTTCAATTATTTTTATTCGACTAATCAGATATTAAATGTAGGTTAAATTTATCTATTTAAGAAAATTAGAAGTTTATACTCCTTTTAATAAACTAGCAATATTGAACTAAATTAGATTATTTCTATATTGCATGTTTTAAAATCTTACCAATTATGAAATACTCCATTTTACTTTTAGTGTTTGCAACTAGTATTTTTTTATCAAGTGCAACAGAGCCTCCTGCCATTAAATCAATTATCGAAGATGATATGGCTTACTTGCTAGATTTTTATAAAAACCGACACGAGAACCCAGAAATATCGCTTCAAGAAAAAGAAACAGCAGCAACACTTGCCTTAGAATTAAAAAAAATAGGGTTTGAAGTAACTGAAAATTTTGGAGGCTATGGAATTGTAGGTATTTATAAAAATGGCAAAGGGCCAACTATTCTGTATCGTACAGATATGGATGCATTGCCTATGTACGAAAAAACAGAATTACCTTATAAAAGCAAGCTAACCACGAACTATAATGGACAAGAAATAGGCACAATGCACTCTTGTGGCCACGATATGCATATGACCTCGTGGTTGGGAACAGCTAGAGCCATGGTGAAAATGAAAAGTGAGTGGAAAGGCACTCTCATGCTTATTGGCCAGCCTGCGGAAGAAATAGGTGCAGGAGCAAGACTTATGTTGGATGCAGGATTATACCAAAAATTTGGAGTGCCCGATTATGGCTTTGCACTACACTGTAGTGCAACTATCGAGACAGGAAAAGTGGGTTTTGGTAAAGGCTATACGATGGCAAATACCGAAAACGTAGATATTATTGTGAAAGGCATTGGCGCACATGGAGCTTCTCCTCACATGTCGATTGACCCTATAGTAACAGCAAGTATGATTGTGATGGAATTGCAAACTATTGTGAGCCGTAACCTTAAGCCTACAGAGTCTGCTGTAATTACAGTAGGCGCAATTAAGGGCGGAATTAAACATAATATAATTCCTGATAAAGTAACGCTTAAGCTTACAATAAGAACATACAAAGAAGAAGTTAGGCAAATGGTGCACAAACGCATTCAAGAAATTGCTAAAGGTGTTGCGATAGCTTCAGGTTTACCAGAAGAATTAATGCCAGAAGTAATATTTCCTGCTAAGTTCACTCCTGCTAATTATAATAATGGAGATTTAGTAGATGTTATGAATGCAGCAGCAATTAAGTCTTTGGGTGAAGCCAATGTGGAAGTAGCAGAGCCTTTAATGTTGGGTGAAGACTTTGCTTTATATGGAAGCACAGCTGATAAAGTGCCCACGGTTTTGTATTGGTTAGGAACTGCTCCAATCGAACGATTAGAATCTAATAATATACCAGGTTTACACTCTCCTTATTATTATCCAATTCCTGAAACCTCTATTACAACAGCAATTACCGTAAACACTAATTCGCTCTTAAGCTTATTTGCAAAAAAGTAGTTACAAGTTAATTAGAAAATGTTAGTGACTTTGTTGGGCTATCAATAGTTAGCCTAAACATTCTTTTTTCTCCATTATGGATAACATTTACAATGTTTGATTGAGTTGGAAACAACTCCATTAGGTAGTCTGCTTTAATATTTACAGTTGTCCAATTGCCTACCGTGTTTAGATCGAAGCTTAGCCATATAGAAATATCATTCACTTCGCAAGAAGTTAAATTGTATGCTAAAAGGTCATCTCCGTTTATAATTTTTAAGTGATTTTTAAAATAGTTAGTAATTAGTACTTTCTCATTTTCACATTCTCCTTTCGATAAATCAATACGTTTTTTAGAGAAGTTAAAAATTGCATCTTCTAAGTCATTGGCAAATATTTTTATTTTAATAGTTCCTTTATTATTTCCATCTAATTGCTCTATTTCCAACACAGATAAATACATAGCATGTTCTCTGCTGCCATCAACATCAATTGTGAAAATATTACCCAACCAGATTAAAATAATTAAAAATGAAACCATCTCATACTAAATTATAAATCATAAAACTACGACTTCCATATTGGATAATTCCAGAATTAGATTAGCCATTCATTCCTCATCTCCTGTTGTTCATCGAAACTATTAAAATCTAACCAAAATAATTAGTAATTTTCTAACTTAGATTTTTACTAAATTCTATCAACTTGAATTCACATAAAAATTACACTAAAGCCTTTACCGTTTTAACCTCTTTGTTCTTTATGTGGGGGTTTATAACCGTATTGGTAGATTCACTAATCCCAAGACTTAGAGAAGTATTTGAACTTACCTATTTTCAAGCAGGCTTAGTACAATTTGCATTCTTTATGGCGTATGGGTTATTATCCATACCATCAGGATTTATACTTTCTAAGATAGGTTACAAGAAAGGAATTTTATTAGGCTTAACCATAATGGGCATTGGTTGTTTATTGTTTTACCCTGCTGCCTCCTACCGCATGTTTCCATTATTTTTAATGGGCTATTTTGTGCTAGCAGGCGGAATGACAGTGCTGCAAGTAGCGGCCAACCCTTACGTAGCGGTGCTAGGAAGTGAAGAAACAGCTTCGAGTAGATTAAATTTATCACAAGCATTTAACTCCTTAGGTACTGCCATAGCACCCGCTGTTGGTGCAATGCTAATTTTAAGCGATTCTATTAAAACAGGAGATGAAATTAGCAGTTTATCAGCAACTGCAAAAGAAGCCTATTTAACCGCTGAGGCAGCCGCAGTTCAAAGTCCATTCTTATTTTTGGCTCTATCCCTAATAGTGCTGGCAGTTATCGTATCTTTTATAAAATTACCAACCCTTTTAGGAACTAAGGATAGTGGATTTGGTTACGGAAATGCATTAAAGCACAAAGTGCTTAAAATGGGTGCAATTGGCATATTTCTTTATGTAGGTGCCGAAGTGGCAATAGGTAGCTATTTGGTAAATTATTTCATAAGCATGGATATGCCAGAAGTAATAAAAAACAGTGCTTGGATGACACAAATATCTGAAATGGTAGTTCAACAAGACTTAGCTAATGTAGATAACAAAGCAATTGTAGGAGCATTTGTAGTGTTTTATTGGAGTGGCGCAATGGTTGGTAGGTTTATAGGAGCCTACTTAACCAAGATTATAGATGCATCTAAAGTGTTGGCAATGTTTGCCACTTTGGCAATATTAATGTTGGCCATTTCTATGTTTACTAATGGCTTTACAGCCATGTGGTCAATATTATTGGTAGGCCTTTTTAACTCCATTATGTTCCCAACAATCTTCACTATATCCTTAACTGGGTTGGGCGATTATAAACCACAAGCTTCAGGAATATTATGTACAGCTATTGTAGGAGGGGCTATTATTCCTCCTCTGTATGGTTTTTTAACTGATAGTTTCGATTTTAAACCTGCCTTATTACTAATGATTGCTTGCTATTTCTATATATTCTATTTTGCTCGAAAGAGTGCGTCATTTATTAAAACTAACAACTAATGAAAACTTATTTCTCTTTTCCAATTCTGAGGAACGAAGAATCTTATTCAGAATCACAAGTCTTACAAAAAGTAGAAGATTCCTCGTTCCTCGAAAAAAACAAAATAGTGACGACATTACTATCATTAGTTTTTCTGATTTTTATTTCTTGTTCCCAAAATTCGAATAAAGAATACAGCACTAAATCACCTTACGAATTAGTAAATACATTTATTGGCACAGGTGGCCATGGCCATACCTACCCTGGGGCTACACTCCCATTTGGCATGGTGCAACTAAGTCCAGATACTCGATTAACAGGTTGGGATGGTTGCTCGGGATATCACAATACAGATTCTATTATCTACGGCTTTTCACATACACACTTAAGTGGCACAGGAATATCCGATTATGGCGATGTGTTATTAATGCCATTTAATACTTCAACTGATATTACCTATAACGATTTAGTTACCCAAGAATTAATCCCTTCTCAATTTAAAAAAGAAAACGAATCTGCAAGTCCTGGATTTTATAAAGTGCATTTAGATAAACCCGATGTAGGTGTTGAATTAACTACTACGCTAAGAACAGGGATTCATAAATACATTTTCAATAAAAAAGAAAATAACAAAGTGCTGCTTGATTTACAGCATAGAGATAAGGTGCTCGATTTTGAAATTAATATCGAAAGCAATACTTCCATTTCTGGGTTTCGGCAATCAGAAGCATGGGCTACTAATCAACATGTATTCTTTTACATGGAATTTTCAGAGCCATTTGAGGCCTCCACTCCACTTAATAGTGTAGATGAAAAAGATTATTACAGGATCCTCTCATTCAAAGATAACGTGAGCGAGCTACTCATTAAAGTGGGTATTTCAGCCGTAAGTATTGAAGGAGCTAAAGCCAATTTTCTAGCTGAAGCAAAAAGTAATGACTTCAAATCTTATCAAGAAAATGCGAAAATTGTATGGAGTAAGGCTCTAGACAAAATCAACATTAAAAGCGATGATGAAGAAAAGTTAGCAGTATTTTATACCGCCTTATACCATACCATGATTGCCCCAAATACATTTTCGGATGTAACGGGAGATTACCGAGGAATGGATCAAAACATTCATAACGACTCAATTAATAATACCTATACCGTATTCTCTTTATGGGATACGTTTAGGGCAGCTCATCCGCTCTATACCATTATTGAACAAGAACGCACCAACGAATTTATCAACACCTTTTTAAAGCATTATGACCAAGGAGGCCGACTGCCAGTTTGGGAACTATCTAGTAACGAAACGGAATGTATGATTGGTTACCATTCTGTTTCTGTAATAGCCGATGCCTATAACAAAGGCATTACAGGATTTGATACCGCTAAAGCACTAGAGGCAATGATTAAAGGAGCCAACCTCGATCATTTTGGATTAGAATCGTACAAAAAATATGGTTACATCCGTGCAGGAGATGAAGCAGAATCGGTATCTAAAACATTGGAATATGCCTACGATGATTGGGCCATTGCTCAGTTTGCATTAGCACAAGGAGATTCTGCTACTTACCACGAGTTTTTAGAAAGAGCACAATCGTATAAAAATATTTATGACCCCAACACTGGATTTATGCGTGCTCGATTAAATGGAGGTTGGTTTAAACCATTTGATCCATCAGAAGTTAATTTTAATTATACAGAGGCCAATTCGTGGCAATACTCATTATTTGCTCCGCAAGATATTACGGGGTTAATAGATTTGTATGGAGGAGTAGATGCTTTTGAAAAGCAATTGGATGGTCTTTTCTCGGCCGATTCAGAAACTTCTGGTCGCCATCAAGCAGATATCACAGGTTTGATTGGCCAATATGCGCATGGCAATGAGCCAAGTCATCATATGGCTTATTTATATAACTACATTGGCAAGCCTTGGAAAACGCAAGAGCGCATTAAACAAATTATTGATGAGCAATATTGGAATGCTCCTGACGGACTTTCTGGCAATGAAGATTGTGGGCAAATGAGCGCTTGGTATGTGCTTAGTGCCTCTGGTATTTATGCGGTTACACCAGGCTTAGATTATTATACCATTGGTGTACCTGCCTTTGATGAAGTTACTTACAACCTTGAAAATGGCAATACTTTCAGCATCAAAGCAAATCTCTCTGAAGAGAATAAATACATTCAATCAGCCACACTAAATGGAAAGGGTTACACAAAATCATACCTCCCACATTCAGCCATTATGGATGGGGGTGAATTAGTTTTTGACATGGGGCCTACACCTTCCAAAGAATTTGGAGTAGGTGAAGGCAATCAACCTGTTTCTCAAATTACTGAAAATAAAATTATCCCCATCCCATTTATCGATTCGGAGAAGAAAACTTTTACCGAAGCCTTAAAAGTTACTATTGGAAGCAATTGCAACAACTGCACATTAGAATATAAAATTGGCAATAGTGATAATTGGTTGGTGTATGAAAAACCAATTATTTTAATCGAAACAAGTTCCATCCAAGCGGTATCTGTTACTAAAAATGGTGAAAGAAGCCGACCTGTTATAAGCGAATTTTTAAAGATTAAACCAGGAAGAAGCATCACACTTAACTCAGAATATGCCAACCAATATGCAGCCGAAGGCGATGGGGCATTAATAGACAGATTAAAAGGAAGCAATAATTTTAGAACTGGATTTTGGCAAGGATACCAAGGCCAAGATGTAGAAGTTATTGTTGATTTAGGCTCTATTGAAAATGTTTCTAATATCTCAGCAGGCTTCTTACAAGATAACAGGTCTTGGATTTGGTATCCTGAGCTGGTTAAATTTTATACTTCTAACGATGGTAAAGATTTTACCCTTGCAAAAACCATCAAAAATGAATTTAGTCTTAGAACCGAAGGGTCATTTACGCAAGAAATGGGATTTAAAACCAATATAAAAACTCGTTATGTAAAAATGGTCGCTACCAACTTTGGTGTTTGTCCTGAATGGCACCTTGGGGCTGGCTGGCCAAGCTGGATTTTTGTGGATGAAATTACCATTGAGTAAAACTAAGCTTCAAGTAAAATGAAAACCATTATTTTATTTTTTAGCACACTACTTATGAGTATAAGTGTATTTAGCCAATCTGCTAAAATAGTTGGCTATTTACCTGCCTATAAATTTGAATTAAGTAATTATATTGAATATTGTAAACTAACACATTTAAACCTTGCATTTGCAAATCCTGATAGTAATGGAAATATTATTATGCCGAGTATAAGCACCATTATAACTGAGGCTAGAAACCAAAACCCATCCATTATTATTTGTATTTCATTGGCTGGCGGTGTACTAACCACTCAACAAGCAAGCAATTGGATTAATTTAATAGATACCCCTGCCAATCGACCAGCATTTATTGCTAAAATTTTAGACTACGTACTTACCCATAATTTAGATGGTATTGATGTTGACCTCGAATGGGATAATGTTACAACAGGCTATACTGGCTTTATAACTGAATTAGATGCCGCCCTAAGCCCTCATAACAAAATACTTACAGTGGCATTGCCAAATCAAACCTTATTTTCCAATATTACAAGCGAAGCCCTTGCAGCACTTGATTTTATTAACATTATGTCATACGATGCAACTGGCCCTTGGAATCCAACAAACAAAGGGCAACATAGTTCGTACGATTTTGCTGTTAATGGTATTAATTTTTGGAAAAACACTGTTGGTATTTCTGGAGATAAACTTACGCTTGGTGTACCATTTTATGGATATGATTTTATTAACTCAAACACTGCTAATGCGTTTACTTATGCATCTATGGTTTCTACAGATGCGGGCTATGCAAACATAGATAAAGTAGAAAATGCTTATTATAATGGTATGCCAACCATTAGGTCAAAGGTAGCTTTAGCAAGAGATGAAGTTGGTGGAATTATGATTTGGGAACTTAGCCAAGATTCGTTTAATGAGTATTCTTTACTAAGCACTATTCATAAAAAATATAACTCTTTAGGAATTACAACAACAGGCTTATGTGGTAATGATGCCGTCCTATCTATTCCCAAATTAAAGGATGCCAAAAGATTTAATATTTACCCAAATCCTGCTTCTGAATATTTTACTATAGCACTTATAGAAGACAAAATACCCACCATAATAATTACTGATATTTTGGGTCAAATATTGCCAATAAGAAGTGAAATAAGTAGTAGTAGTGAACTTCGATTTGATTTATCTGATATACAAAAGGGTATTTATTTTATTAGTATAATAACTAAAGAAAATGCACCAATTACTTATGCATTAAGTGTTAAATAAATCAGCTTGTCCCCCTTATTCGCATTTAAAAAATATTGTTTAACTATGAAAAATATCATTATCAAATTATTTACCCTAATCATAGTACTTTTTACAGCTGCTTGTACTACTCCAAATAATAAAACTGCGAAATACAAAATACCGGTTTATGCTTGGCTAGGAGGCCCAAAAGAAGCTACAGATGAAGAAATAAAGAGCAATTTCATAGATTTAAAATCCAAAGGCATAGATGTATTAATGTATAATGGTGGCCAAGACCCTGCAACCTATAAGCGGGTAGGCAAAATTGCTAAAGAAGCCGGTTTAGGCTTTCACGCGTGGGTGCCAACTATGGTACAAGGAATTAAAGATGAGATAAAGCCAGCATGGTATGCCATTAATGGCAAAGGAGAATCAGCTTATGACAAGCCAGCTTATGTACCTCATTATCATTTTCTGTGCCCTAGCCGAGAGGGTGTAAAAAATTATTTGAAAGATATGTATGAAAAAATTGCAGATATAGAAGAGGTTGACGCAATACATCTCGATTATATACGCTTCCCAGATGTAATCTTAGCTAGAGGGCTTTGGGATAAATACGGATTGGTGATGGATAAAGAATACCCAGCCTATGATTATTGCTACTGCGAGGTTTGTACAATAGATTTTAAGACACAATCGGGCATTGATATCAAAACTATTGAAGACCCAACACAGCTAGCTGAATGGAAGCAATTTCGTTACGATGCAATTACCAATATGGTAACACTACTAACTAAAATAGTGCATGGTAAAAACAAACAAATTAATGCAGCTGTTTTTCCAGGACCCTCTATTGCCAAAAAATTAGTAAGGCAAGAGTGGAACAAATGGCCTTTAGATGCCTTCTTTCCTATGAATTACAATGATTTTTATTTAGAGGATGCGAAATGGATTGGTGAAGTAACGAAAGAAGCTGTAAGCAGCATTAATAATGAAAAACCTGTTATCAGTGGCCTCTTCATCTGCCCTAACCCGGCCAATAGAAAAAATGCACCTGACCCTGAAAACCACGGTTTACTACCCGAAGAATTGGAAGAGGCCATCAGAGAATCAATGCAAAATGGAGCGGCTGGCATTTGTTTATTTACACCGGGCAGAATGACTGAAGAACACTGGAAAGTGTTTAAAAAAGCTATTTATACGAAGTATT
>CAZQWZ010000058.1:0-13352 GCA_964596935.1 uncultured Roseivirgaceae bacterium | reverse complement strand
ATGAAGGTGAATTGGAAGAAAAAGCAACTTGTAAGGATTTCTTACAAGTTCAAATAGAAGGCAAAAGAGAAGTAAAACGAGAACGTCAATTTTACAATTTAAATGCTATTATTTCTGTTGGTTATCGTATAAAATCAAATGTGGCTACCAAGTTTAGGCAATGGGCAACTGGTCAGCTTAGAGAATACATTGTAAAAGGATTTGTGTTAGATGATGAACGTTTAAAAAATCCTGATTTACCTTTCGATTATTTTGAAGAATTAGAAAGACGGATACAAGATATCCGAACTTCTGAAAAGCGTTTTTATAGAAAAATAACAGACATTTATGCCACAAGTGTAGATTATGACCCCACTTTAGAAATTAGCATCGGTTTCTTTAAAACAGTTCAAAACAAATTACATTGGGCTATTACAGGACAGACGGCTGCTGAAATAATTACACAACGAGCAAATAACACCAAAGAAAATATGGGTTTAACTACTTGGAGAGGTTCTACTATTAGAAAAACAGATGTTTCGATAGCCAAAAACTATTTAAACGAAGATGAATTATCAGAACTAAACAACTTAGTGGAGCAATATTTAATTTTTGCACAAGGACAAGCCAAACGGAGAGTTCCAATGCATATGACTAATTGGGTTGACAAACTAAATGGGTTTTTAACATTAAACGATCGTGAAATTTTGAATAATGCAGGGAGCATTTCTCACGAAATAGGAAAA
Organism: uncultured Roseivirgaceae bacterium; assembly: GCA_964596935.1. Taxonomy (GTDB): domain Bacteria; phylum Bacteroidota; class Bacteroidia; order Cytophagales; family Cyclobacteriaceae; genus JAKISE01. The sequence goes on along the minus strand of CAZQWZ010000058.1, from coordinate 12,627 downwards.
GAAAACGCAGAACGAGAATACAAGAAATTTAAAGAGACTAAGCAAAAGATAATTGGAGAAGGAGACTTTGAAAAAGCAATGAAGAAAATCGAAAATAAAAAACGGAAATAAAGCCTACGCTTAAATCCATACACATTTGCAATTCGCTCAAAAGCCAACGCTACTCCAAAAATTACAAAAGAGTATGTCTTTGCTTACGCTTTGCAGACCGAAAGAAAATAACGAAATGGCAACAAGGGCTAAAAAATATAGGGTTTTGGTGGCAAATTGGAGGCTTTGAGCTTCGATTGAAAACCGCCAAACCAAAATTTTGATAATGAAATAAGAAAAATAATAAGAAAAATATTTGGCTTGGCTAAGAGGTGAATTGAAAGGGCAGAGTTTCAAACTTCCCTGCGATTTCTTAGCCTAAGCATTAATGCGCTAGACGCTGCATCCTGCTAGCATCAAGAGAAAGCAAGATAAATACCAATATTGTAAATGATAATAAGGAAGATCCTCCATAACTAAAAAATGGCAGGGGTATTCCTATTACTGGGAATAAGCCAATCGTCATGCCAATATTTACTGCAAAATGGAAAAATAAGATGGTAGCAACTGAGTAGCCATACACCCTTGCAAAGCGCCATTTTTGCCGTTCGGCAATTTGAGTTATTCGAAGCAATAATGCAGTAAAAAGTATTATTAAAATCATTGACCCTACCCACCCTTGCTCTTCGCCAATGGTACAAAAAATAAAATCGGTACTTTGTTCAGGCACAAAATCAAATTTTGTTTGGGTACCTTTTAAATAACCTTTACCTATTAAGCCGCCTGAGCCAATTGCAATTTTAGATTGGGTAACATTCCAACCTGCTCCCAAAGGATCAGCATTGGGGTTTAGTAAAACTATTATTCTATTTTGTTGGTGAGGTTTGAGTAAGTTATCAAAAGCATAACCTACACTTTGGTACATGCCAATGATAAGGAGGCTTACAGATACTACCAGTATAACTCGTTTAATACTTTTTCGGTTAAAGTAAATAGTTAAAACTGTAATTGCAGCCACGGGAGTCCAGAAATAAAAATCATTTGTAACCATTAATGCCAATAGAAAAATGGCCGCTGAAACTACTCCTAGAATCAGAGGGGCAGGAGACATTCCTTCTCTAAAAAGCACTAAAATGAAGGCTGAGAATACCATTGCAGTACCCATATCGCCTTGAAGAATTATTAATATGGTTGGAATACCAAATAATAATATGAGCGAAAAGGCATCCTTTAGTTTGCCCATTTTAAAATTAGGGCGACTTACATATTTAGCAACAGCCAATGCGGTTGCAAATTTTGCAAACTCAGAAGGTTGAAACCTAAAAGGGCCAATTTCAAGCCAAGATTTTGCGCCATTCACTTCTCTTGCAAAAATCATTACTATTACTAAAAGGAGTATAAATAATCCCCAAATAGGATAAGCAAGCGTGTCGTATATTTTATAATCTACTGTTAAAATAAGTACTGCTACAATAATTGCGATACCGATAAAAGCCATTTGCTTACCTGCGTTATGGCTAAAACTAAAAAAGGAAGTGGTAGAATCAGCATCGTAAATAGCTGCATAAATATTAATCACTCCAAACAGTACTAATGACCCATATAGTACTATGGTAATCCAATCAACTTTATTTACTAATTCGCCTGATCTATTCATTCGAAATCTCCTTTTAGTACATAAGGTTCAAAGTAGAGAGTTGCACTATCGCCTTTAAGGTATTTTTCAATTAGCAAGCCAGAAATAGCTGCTGCAGCTCGTGCACCTTGGCCTGCATTTTCAACATATACCGAAACTGCAATTTGTGGGTTATCTCTTGGCGCAAAAGCAATAAAAACGGAGTGGTCTGGATTAGGGTCGTTTTGTACCGTACCTGTTTTGCCACAAACTTCAATGCCTTTTAGTTTGGCTCTGTATTGACCAGTTCCTGTTTTAATTACTTCTGCCATGGCTTCAACAACTACTTCAAAATAAGCCGAATCAACCCCTGTGTATTTTTTTTGCAAATAGTTAGGCAAAGGTTTGCCTGATTGGCCTATAGATTTTATAAGGTGAGGTGTGTAATAAAAACCTCGATTTGCAACTGTAGCAGTAAAATTTGCCATTTGAATAGGTACAACTAGATTTTCACCTTCGCCAATTGCCAAGGAGTAAATATTCGAATACTTCCATTCTCTGCCTTTGTAAGCTCTGTCGTAATATTTAGAATCTGGAATCATTCCGCCTTTTTCACCCGGCAAATCAACCCCTAAAGGAGCTCCAAAACCAAAATTTTTGATATACCCATTCCATTTATCGAGCCCAATTTTTGCATCTTTATAGGGGCTTTTTTCTACATGTTGAACAACCATTTTTCGCATTACTTGGTAGAAATATGGGTTGCAAGAATTTTTAATTGCACCTACCAATTTTTCGGAAGTTCCGAAAGGATGGCTGGCACCATTATGACAACCAATTAAGTGAGTGTTGCACTTTAATCGTGTGTTAGGCGTTATAACACCCTCTTGCATAGCAATTAAAGATTGCACAATTTTAAAAATACTACCCGGCCGGTAGGCCGCCATAATAGGCCTATTAAAAAGTGGTTTAACTGTATCTTGGCTTATAATGCTAAAATTTTGGCTAAAATCTTTACCTGTTAATAAGCCTGGTTGGTACGAAGGAGCAGAAACAATGGCAAGAATTTCTCCTGTAGATGGCTCAATGGCAACAACACTTCCAGCTTTCCCTTGCATTAATTTTTCAGCAAATTCTTGAAGTGTTCTATCAATGGTAGAAGTTATTGATAGCCCCGGAATGGCAAGCGTATCGTATTTTCCATCTTTAAAATTTCCTTTTTCTATACCTCTTACATTTCTAATTTTAAATAATTTACCCCGCTGGCCTCTTAGAAATTGTTCGTAATTAGATTCAATTCCGCTTTTACCAATATAATCGCCACTATGGTAGTAGTTCGAAGTATCTTTTGTGAGTTCGTATTTGCTAATTTCGCTTATATAACCTAATGCATTTGCCAATATTGGATATGAATATGAACGAGTAATTCGAGGTTGAAGAACAAAACCTGAAAACTCATCAAGATGATCTTCGAATTTAGAAAACTCTTCTAAGGAAATCTGCTTTATAAAAAGAGAGGCTTTTACATACGAGTATGCTTTTGCTTTTTTAATTTTTTTGTCAAACTCTTCCTTTGTTATTCCAAGTAGGTTGCAAAATCGAACGGTATCAATATGTTTTACTTCTTTTGGTACAACCAATAGGTCAAAAATTGCTTTATTGGCAACTAATAATTCATTGTTTCTATCAAAAATTAAACCTCTAAAAGGGTATTTAATTACTTCTTGAATAATGTTACTATCAGCAGCTTCTTTATAACTGTCGTCTAAAACTTGCAAAGAAAATAGCCTTATGGCAAACAAAAGGCTGACTAAAACAAATATGGATTGGATGATATAGCCTCTACTTCTATTCACCTAGTATTTGCTTTTTTAGAAAATAGGTATTGGATAATAATGACTGTACTATAGGTAAAAAAAGTAGAGATAATAATTTTTTGAAGTGTGTAGAAGAACAAATGAAATCCGCCAGCTTCAACTATAAACAGCATCGAGTGATGCAAAAAGATGAGGATTATAGAATAGGTTGAAAACCAGCTAAAGCCCATAACCGTTGGTTTGGGTTTAGCACCCACAGGATAACCACCATGCGGTGTAAATAGGTTAAAAAGGAAAGGGCGTAAATACATAAGCAAAACAGATGCCGAGGCGTGAACACCTAACGTATTCGAAAAAATATCAATGGTAACGCCTGTTGCAAAACCAATGAGCATAGCTACAATTATGCCCAATTCAAATTGAAATGTAAGAAGAAACCCCACATAAATAAATGCAAACCCTTTGCCAAGCACAACCATCTTATTAAATAGAAGTACTTGAAAAAGCACGTAGCCAAAAAATGCGAGAAATTTTAAGATTACATCTCTATTCATTCTTCAATTATTTGTGTGAGCGAATCTATTTGAGGCAGGTCTTTGTTAACAACTACTTCTACTAAGGATAAACTTTCAAAATCGTTGGAAAGTTCTATTTCTAAATCGTAGAAAGTAACATCATTAGGCAAGGTTATTTTGCTAATAATGCCAATGGTTATACCCGGAGGGTAAACAGCATTATACCCGCTGGTAATAACAGAATCTCCTACGGTAAGTTTATAATGGCGGGGTACATATAAAACTTTGGCATGTTTAGGAGATCGTCCATCCCACTGAACAGTACAAAGGTTTATTATGTTTTTTATCTCGGCCGAAACTTTTACATCAACATCTAGCAGTGAAACTACCGTTGAATAATTTTTGCCAACTCTTTTTATTTTGCCCACGATACCTTCATTACCAATTACACCCATGCCTGCTTCTAATCCTTGATTAAAGCCAGAATTAATGGTAATAGTATTATTGAGCAAGGAAACACTGTTGTTAATAATTTTTGAATTGATAAAACTGAAGTTGCTAATTGTATCAACCGTAGTATTGGCTTCAAGCTGATTAATAAGTGAAATGTATTTTGCCCGTAAAGAGGCATTCTCCTTACTTAATTGCGCATTAACTTCTACAAGGTTTATATAATCATTGATATTGCTTGAGGTTTCAAGCAAACTGCCTACGGCAGAATTAGTTGAGTTGAAAAATGCCGCTCTTTTATAATCGGAATTTTGAACTATTAGAAAGAATGAAGCAGATTGAAGTAAAATAAATACTAAAAAGGCTCTGTATTGATATATGAACAGAAATAATTTGTGCATTGCCTTCCTATGTCATTAGCACAGATTTGAACTGTTTTAAATTTTTCATAGCAACTCCAGTTCCTCTAACAACTGCTTTTAAAGGATCTTCAACTACGTGTATAGGTAGTTTGGTTTTTAATGCTAATCTTTTACTTAAACCTCTAAGCGATGCACCACCACCTGTAAGGTGAATACCTCTATCGTAAATATCTGCTGAAAGTTCTGGAGGAGATGTTTCCAATGCTTTTAGTACAGATTCTTCTACCTTTGATACGGACTTGTCTAATGCAAAAGCAATTTCTGAATATGATACTTTTATTACTTTAGGGATTCCTGTCATTAAATCTCGGCCTCTGATTTCATAATCTTCTGGCCCATCATCTAGCTCAGTAAGCGCAGATCCAACTTCAATTTTAACACGTTCTGCTGTTCGTTCGCCAATTAGCAAATTGTGTTGCCTTCTCATATAATCTAGGATGTCCTTATTAAAAGTATCTCCTGCAATTCGTATGGATTGATTACTAACAATACCCGAAAGGGCAATTACGGCAATTTCTGTAGTTCCACCACCAATATCAACAATCATAGAGCCCATGGGCTCTTCAATATCAATTCCAGAACCAATAGCTGCTGCAATAGGCTCATAAATCATATAAACCTCTTTAGCACCTGCGTGCTCAGCAGAATCTCGTACCGCTCTTTTTTCTACTTCTGTAATACCCGATGGAATGCAAATTACCATTCGATGCGATTTAGGAAAAAAGCTTCGGCTGCCTTCATCAATCATTTTAATCATTCCTCTAATCATATGCTCTGCTGCATGAAAATCTGCAATCACACCATCTTTTAAAGGACGAATGGTTTTAATATTATCGTGTGTTTTTTCGTGCATTTGCATGGCCTGCCTGCCAATGGCAAGTACCTTGTTTGTATTACGATCAATTGCAATAATCGAAGGTTCATCAACCACGATCTTATCATCTTTGATGATTAATGTGTTTGCTGTTCCTAAATCAATTGCTAAATCACTTGAGAAAAAATCGAAAAAACCCATACTAGATGTTAAATATTAGTAGTAAAAGAAAATTTTAAAGTTGTACTATTTACTAAGCTGACTAAAGTACAAATTTGTTTTAAAAATTAGTTTAAAACTAATCCATTTTAATGTTTAAAGTGCCGGGTGCCAGTAAAAACCATTGAGATATTGTGATTATTGCAATAATCAATAGAATCTTGATCTTTTTTAGAACCTCCGGGCTGAATTATTGCGGTAATGCCCGCTTCGTTTGCAACTTCAACACTATCTGCAAATGGGAAAAAAGCATCGGATGCCAATGCCGCCCCTTTTACTGATAACCCAAATGTATTTGCCTTTTTAATGGCTTGTTGCAGTGCATCTACTCTTGATGTTTGCCCAACTCCACTCGAAAGCATTTGCCCATTTTTAGCTAACACAATGGCATTAGATTTTGTGTGTTTGCAAATTTTAGAGGCAAATAGCATATCATTAATTTCTTGCGTATTTGCAACCTTAGTTGTGGCGTTGGTTAAGCCTGCTTTAGAATCTGTTCTATTATTTGCCGATTGCTGAATTACTCCGCCTAAAAGTGATTTAAAAACAATGTCTGTTTGTGGATATTGTTTTAATTGAAGTAGCACTCTGTTTTTCTTAGATTTTAAAATCTCCAATGCCTCTGAATTAAAAGAGGGAGCAATTAGAACTTCAAAAAATAGCTTGTTGATTTCGTTGGCTGTATCAACGTCTATTTCAGAGTTTGAAATAAGAACTCCGCCAAATGCCGAAAGAGTGTCGGCTTCAAATGCTTTTAGATAGGCACTTTTAGTAGTTGTTGCTGTGGCAACACCACATGCGTTTGTATGTTTAAGAATTGCAAAAGCTTTTTCGCCTTCAAATTCTTTAATTAGGCTAATGGCTGCTTCTATATCAACTAAATTATTATACGAAATTTCTTTGCCATGTAACTGAGTAAAAATCTCATCTAAATTGCCAAAGAATGAGCCATCTTGGTGTGGGTTTTCTCCATACCTCAAGGTTTTTTCTTGAGTAATACTCGTTTTAAAAGCAGGGATGTTTTGGGTTGTATTAAAATAGTTAAAAATGGCAGTATCGTAATGCGAACTTACATTAAATGCATAGGTAGCAAATCGTTTTCGTTCGTCTAAACTAGTAGCTCCATTGCCATTGTTAAGGATGTTTAATAGTTCAGCGTATTGCTCTCTTGAACTTACAATAAGGGCATCCTTATTATTTTTAGCTGCAGCTCTAATAAGAGAAATTCCTCCAATATCAATTTTTTCTATAATTTCCGAATCTGAAGCTCCACTTTTAACTGTTTCTTCAAAAGGATATAAATCCACAATGGTTAGATCAATGGGAGGGATGTTGTGTTCTTTTGCTTCAGCAACATCTTCTTTATTATCTCTTCGGTACAAAATGCCACCGAAAACAGCAGGGTGCAATGTTTTTACTCTGCCACCAAAAATGGAGGGGTATCCTGTTAAATCTTCTACAGGCGTGGCTTCAATTCCTAAATCCTTAATAAAAGCAAGTGTGCCACCAGTTGAGTATAGTTTTACGCCTAATTCGTGTAGCTTTTTAATAATAGGTTCTAGGTTGCCTTTATGAAAGACAGAAATTAACACTGAAGAGATTTTCTTTTGCATAATGAGGTAATTATAAGCCACAAAAGTACCGGTTTTTGAATGCTAACTCTGTTCTTAAGAAAGTAATTTTTGAACAATTTTAGAAATTGTTTCAGGGTAGTATTTGTGCTCTAACACCTGAATTTTTTTTGCTAATAAATCGGGGGTATCTGTTGGTTCAATTGAACATTTTTTTTGTAGTATAATATCTCCTTTATCATATTCATTGTTTACAAAATGAATTGTTATGCCTGATTCTGTTTCACGATTATTTATTACTGCTTTATGTACAAAATCTCCATACATTCCTTTGCCTCCATAATTGGGCAATAATGCAGGATGAATATTTAATACAGTAAATGTATTAACCAAGGATGATGGCACAAGCCACATAAAACCTGCTAGTATAATTAAATCTATTTTATGAGAAACTAAATGATCTTGAACTAAGCTTGATTTATAAAACTCATTTCGGGTAAATACAAAAGTATCAACGCCAAAGTTTTTACCTCTTGTTAAGGCATAAGCTGTAGGGTTGTTAGAATAAATGCACTTAATTTCAACTTGTTTATGAGCTAAAAAATATTCTAAAATAGCTTGTGCATTTGTTCCGCTGCCTGAGGCAAAAATGGCAATATTGATTTTGGCTTTATTCATCCAATTAATAATGATATTAAGTTAAGATTTTGATATGGACAATCATGATACTCAAAATCCCGATTATCATAATAAGTTTTGCAAACTTACTAATGTTGGCATAATCACTTTTTTTATCAGCTTTATAAATACGATAACAAAGAAGCCCAAGAATAATTGAAAGTACAGAAAAGTACGTTGGAAATATTCCCCAATCTTTAGTAGCAAGAAAAAATATTCCTAAAAAGAGAATGGTTATGGCGTATATAAATGCTTTAGTAGAAGATATGCCAATGGCAATGGGAAGTGTTCTGCATTCAAACTTCTTGTCTCCTTCAATATCTTCTAAGTCTTTTACAACCTCGCGAATTAAAGAGATAAAGAATGCGAAAACGGCATACATTAATACTATCTCAATATTGTTTAAATAGATTAAATACACCATAAACACCGATAAGCCTGTTAGCAGGCTAACGGTTAAATTACCCCATAATGGTGTTCTTTTAAGAAAATTGGAATAGAGCCACAACAAAAAAGCTGCAAACAAATTAATGCCAAACACCCACCATGATAGGTAAGCTCCTAATAAAATACCTGAAAAGTTAAATATAGTATGAAGAATTAAAACGGGTCTTCTTTTGATATGCTTGCCAATTACAACTCTGTTGGGCTTATTTACATAATCAATTTTAATATCGTAATAATCATTTATAATATAGCCCGCAGAGGCAATTAGTAATGTTGAAATAATTAATATATATAAGTTGAAATCAATAAGTAAACCTGCAAATGTGTTGCCTTCAATTAAAAATAGCGCAACAATAAATTGCGTAATTGCAATAATGGTAAGGTTGGGCAGCCTTACTAATTTTAATAATTGAAATAGGCTATTCATCTATATCGGTTTGGTAATGATCTACTATTTGCTGTGTAATTATTTTGTATAAATTTTGAAGATCGGGTTTATTAATTAACATTTCCATATGTGCATCAAGCACTTCAAAATCGTTGCGTTTGGCTGGTCCTGTTTGAGCATTTTCTGGACCTGCCTGAATTACATTATTTACCGATTGAGCAATTAATGCATGAATAATGCTAAAATCTAGGCCAGCATCTTTAAGTATGCTTTCTGATTGTGTAAACATCCAATTAGTAAAATTGCTTGCAAAAACGGCTGCCAAATGTATCTTTTTTCGTTGGTTCGAATTGATTACAGTTATTTCGGAAGATAGCATGGAAGCTAAATTTGAGAGCGTGCTAATCGTATTTTCAGTATCGCCCTCAATTAAAAATGGCAAAGCACTAAAATCAATGGGTTGGTTTTTTGTAAATGTTTGGAGAGGGTAAAACACGCCAATATTTTTAGTGGCAGAATACCCAAGGGCATTTAAAGGGGTTGATCCTGAAGTGTGGGCGAGAATGGTATGTTCTGCAAGAACAACCTCTTTTGCAATGTCTTCTATGGCATCATCAGAAGCCGCAATAATAAGTATATCAGTATCACATTCAGAAAAATCAAGGTCTTCTTTTACTATGCCTTCGTATAATTTGTTTGCTAGTTTTTTAGCGTTTTCAGTATTTCTACTGTAGATATGCCGAACTGATACACCTGCGTTTTCTAAGGCAGGAGCTAAGTTCCAAGCTACATTGCCTGCTCCAATAAAATCTACTTTTAATACCTTACCCATATACGATCAAATGATGGCTTCTTAAAAACATATTTTTTTATGTTAATTCAAATGGTTAATCTTGATGTAAATATCATACATATGAAACATCTATTCTACATTTTATCAATTTCAATAATTAGCATTTTCTCTTGCCAACAAACTTCTACTCAAGAAGAAGAAAAACTGACGGATGCTCAATTACATGCTTTGGCTGATTCTTTGGCGCATGCCTTCATTATTTTCGATGGTCATGTGGATATTCCATATCGACTGCAGCATCACTTTGAAGATATTTCGGTTAGAACCGAGAAAGGGCATTTTGACTATGTAAGAGCAAAAGAAGGAGGGCTGGATGCCCCTATGATGTCTATCTATATACCATCCGATAGGGAAGATAATGGAGCCAAAATACTAGCGGATAGTTTAATTGATTTGGTTGAAAACTTAGCTAAAGAACACCCTGATAAGTTTGCCATTGCAACAAGTCCAAGTCAAATAAAGGCTCAATTTGCTAAGGGGTTGATTTCTTTACCCATGGGGATGGAAAATGGATCTCCAATAGAACACGACATTGCGAATGTTGAATATTTCTATAATCGAGGTATTCGATATATTACCTTAACCCATGCTAAAGCCAATCATATTTGCGATTCATCGTATGATACCACACGGCTATGGAATGGTTTAAGTGAATTTGGTGAGGAGGTTGTGAAAGAGATGAATAGAGTAGGTATAATGGTTGATATTTCGCACGTTACTGATAGTGCTTTTTATGATGTGTTAAAATTATCTAAAGTGCCAGTAATTGCTTCGCACTCTAGTTGCAGGTATTTTACACCAGGCATGGAGCGCAATATGTCTAACGAAATGATTAAAGCTTTAGCCGATAATGGCGGAGTAATTCACATTAATTTTGGATCGTATTTTCTTGACGCTAGGTATTTTGAAGAAACCGCTGACTCAACAACTTTTACTACGGCAGCTCAAATTGCAGATAATATTGATAAAGTAGTTGAAGTAGCAGGCATCGATTATGTGGCTTTTGGCTCTGATTTTGATGGAGTTGGAGACTTGCCCGTAGATGTGAAGGATGCGTCTCAGGTGCCAAATGTTATTTACGAATTGCTAAAAAGAGGTTATTCAGCTGAAGATATTGAGAAAATATGCTATAAAAATTCGTTTAGAGTTTGGCAACAAGTAGAAGATTATTCGCTTGCTCAGAAATAGTTTTTTAAATGAAAAGTGAATTTTATTCTAAGGCACAACTTGCTTTGCGAAACGGTAATGATAGAGAAGAAATTTGGGTGGCTTATAATGGAATTATTTACGATGTAAGTAATTCAAAATTATGGCGAGATGGCAAGCACTACGAGCATTGGGCAGGGCAAGATTTAACCGAAGAGTTAATTGATGCTCCCCATACAAAAAAAGTATTTGAAAAATTTAAGGTCATTGGTAAATTATTAAATTAATGTGGTTAGTTGCAGATAGCGGTTCTACAAAAACAGCGTGGGTTTTGTTTAATGCTAATGGCATTAAAGAGCAAATTGTTTCTTCGGGTCTTAATCCTTTATTCTTATCAGAGTCGGAATTTAAGTCTAAACTGAAGGAGATTATTCCTGCCGAATGGGCTAATAATGTAACCAAGGTTTGGTTTTACGGTGCAGGTTGTGGTTCGGATGTGGTAAAATTAACTACAAAAAGTTGGCTAAAAGCCACTTTTATTAAGGCAACTATTGAAATTGATTCAGATTTGCTTGCAGCTGCACGAGCAACCTGTGGAAACAACAAGGGTATTGTGGCAATATTAGGTACTGGTTCTAATAGTTGTTATTACGATGGAAAGGATATTGTGCAACATGTTAAACCACTAGGCTTTATTTTGGGAGATGAAGGCAGCGGAGCTGCTTTGGGCAAATCATTATTAAAAAAGCTGCTACGAAATCAGTTTTCTGCCAACTTAACAAGCACCATTTACAAAAATCTCGGAATGGATTATGACAAAATAATTCATAGAGTATATCACTCTGATTGGCCCAATAGATTTATTGCTTCTTGTTCAAGAGTTTTGCATACGCACAAAAATGAACCTGAAATTGGCAAAATAATTACCAGTGAGTTTGGTCGATTTGTAGAAATATTGCAATCCTATAATTTGCAATTAGAAATTAATTGCGTTGGCTCTATCGCATTTTATTTTAAGCCTTATTTAGAAAAGAGTTTAAAAGATGCAGGCCTTAATATAGGTGCAGTGTTACAAGCTCCTGCTGAAGAGTTGGTTCAGTATCATCTTAAAAATAGCTGAAGCTGAAACGGTTAATCTACTTTTTCGATATTGGCTAGAAGTGGGATGAGGTAATTATTTCCAGATTTAGATTCATAACATAGTGCCCGAGTTCTTCTGGTTTTCACTTTCTTAAAAACTCTGTTTTTAAAAACAAAACTGCTTCCATCTTCAATGTCTTTTACCGCCAAAGAGTTAGCTGATGTTGATGGGAATAAAACACGCCATAATGCAGGATCTGCTGAAAGTGATGCTTTAGGGTTTTTTAGATGTTTAGCTAAAACAGAAAGTAATTCTGGCTCAAAAATGGTTTGTCTTAATAATGGTGCAATCAATCTGCGAAAAGTGCTTTTCCATTCTTGCCCATGTGGTTTTACTTTTCTTCCAAAATTTAGCATTGCATCTAAATGAGCAAGTTCATGAATAAAAGTTATTAAGAATAGAGGCTGTGATAATCCTTTGTTAATAGAAATAGTATGAGATTTTGTTAGCGGCCAATACTTATAATGTCCAAATTTTGATTTTCTATCGAAACTAAGTGCTAGTTCAAAATTGTATTGCTT
>CAZQWZ010000057.1:0-13388 GCA_964596935.1 uncultured Roseivirgaceae bacterium | reverse complement strand
CACGGGAATGACGATGTTATTACAACTTTAACAGCATTTTATTAAGATCAATCAACTCATCTCTAAATTTTGCTGCTATTATAAAATCTAGCTCTTTAGCAGCTTTTTCCATATTTTTTCGAGTTTGTTTAATTTGCTTTTCGATTTCGGGCTTGCTCATATAAGCCATTACTGGGTCGGCAGCCAATGAAGTACGTTCAGGCTCTATATAATACTTTCTATCATCAGGCGTTTTAGTAAGACCCTGAATGGCATCTTTAGATTTTAAGATGGTAGTAGGTGTAATTCCGTGTTTCAGATTATAGTCCATCTGAATTTTCCTTCTACGGTTAGTTTCATCAATGGCAATTTGCATAGATTTAGTAATTTTATCTGCATACATAATTACCTTACCATTAGAGTTTCTGGCGGCTCTTCCTATCGTTTGCACCAATGATCGAACATTTCTTAAAAAGCCTTCTTTATCGGCATCCAAAATAGTAACAAGCGATACTTCGGGCAAGTCAAGGCCCTCTCTTAACAAATTAACGCCCACCAATACATCAAATACACCAAGCCTTAATTCTCTTAGTATTTCAACCCGGTCTAGCGTATCTACTTCTGAGTGGATATATCTGCATTTTACATTTGCTCTGGCTAAATACTTGGTTAACTCTTCCGCCATTCGTTTGGTTAAAGTGGTAATTAAAACACGCTCTTTAACTTCAACACGCTTATCAACTTCATCTAATAAATCATCAATTTGGTTTATACTTGGGCGTACATCAATTTCAGGATCTAATAACCCTGTTGGCCGTATTAGCTGTTCAACTATGATTCCTTCAGAGGCTTCTAATTCAAAATCAGCAGGAGTTGCACTTACATAAATGGTTTGCTTTTGCAAAGATTGAAATTCGCTAAAAGTTAATGGTCGATTATCTAATGCCGCTGATAATCGAAAGCCATATTCTACCAAATTTACCTTTCGCGATCTATCGCCACCCCACATAGCCCTAACCTGAGGTAACGTGGCATGGCTTTCATCAATTACCATTAAATAATCTTTAGGAAAATAATCGAGGAGGCAAAAAGGTCTGGCTCCAATTTCTCTTTTATCAAAATAGCGAGAATAGTTTTCTACACCTGGGCAATAGCCCAGTTCTCGCATCATTTCAATATCAAATTCGGTGCGTTCTTTTAAGCGTTTTGCTTCTAACATTCTGCCATCTTCCTCAAAATAAGCTACTTGTGCCATCATATCATCTTGTATTTGATTGATGATCATCGGCAAAGATTCCCTATCAGTTACAAATAGGTTGGCAGGGTATATTAAGATTTTTGTTTCTTGAGATATACGTTTTCCCGTAAGAGGATCAATAGTTTGCAACTCTTCTATTTCATCGCCAAAAAAGACGATGCGAAATGCGAAATCGCCATAGGCAACAAACAAATCAACGGTATCTCCTTTAACTCTAAATGTTCCTCTCTTAAATTCAACTTCCGTTCGGCTATATAAAATATCCACAAAAGAATATAGCAGGCTATTTCGAGTAATTTTTTGACCAACCTTTAGCTCAATAACATTATTGCCAAATTCTTCAGGATTGCCGATGCCATAAATGCACGAAACAGAAGCAACCACAATGATGTCTTTTCGGCCACTTAAAAGGGCAGAAGTGGTATGTAAACGTAGCTTTTCAATTTCTTCATTTATAGATAAATCTTTTTCGATGTATAAACCTGAAGTTGGAATAAAGGCTTCGGGCTGATAATAATCGTAATAGGAGATAAAATACTCCACTGCATTATCAGGAAAAAACTGCTTAAACTCACCATAAAGTTGTGCAGCCAATGTTTTATTATGACTGAGAATTAAGGTTGGCTTCTGTACCTGTTGAATAACATTGGCAATGGTAAATGTTTTGCCCGAACCAGTTACACCAAGTAGTGTTTGAGCGGGTTCATTTCGGTTTATGCCATCCACAAGTTCTTTAATTGCTTGTGGCTGATCTCCAGTGGGTTTAAAATTGCTTGTAAGTTCGAAAGGCATAAGTTATCAAAAGTAGCTTATGTATTCCATATATGCCACGCTAACTCGGCTTGGAGATAAAGCATTTCCAGCCCATTTTTAATAGTACAACCCATTTTCTCTCCTTGCGCTAAAAATCGAGTTTTTTCAGGGTTATAAACTAAATCATATAAATAATGAGAGGAGGTTAGTAATTCATAAGGAATATCTGGTTTTGAATTAATTTCAGGGGACATTCCTAATGGAGTGGTATTAATAATCAATTTATAATCATGAAGGTATTTAGGGTGCGTTTTTAAATCATGATAAGTAATTGTATTGCTTGAGGTAGTTCGAGAAACTATTTGATGCGCAATTTTTAAATCATTTAGCGCTGCAATAACGGCTCTGCTTGCGCCACCTGTGCCAAGCACTAAGGCTTTAATATTGGTATTATCCAACCATTTTTTAAGTGTTTTCTTAAACGCTGGGTAGTCGGTGTTATAACCTGTTAATTTATTTTTAGTAATGTTAATTACATTAACAGCTCCAACTAATTTAGCGGATTTATCAAGGTTATCTAAAAGCGGAATTACCTCCTTTTTATAAGGAATAGTTACGTTTAACCCTTTTAGTTGAGAGGAGTTAATTACTGATGTAAATTCATCTAAGCTTTGTAATTCGAAGAGGTTGTACGAGTCAGTTGAATTTAATTCGCTAAACTTCTCATCAAAATATTTTTTCGAGAAAGAATGGCCTAGAGGATAGCCAATTAAACCATATTGGTTAGCCATCTTCTATTTTTTAAGGCTTAGAGCAATTTTTTCTATAACAACCACAATAAAAAAACCAATAGCCATAAACAATATAGCGTGCATTATATGTGGTGAATTTCCAGTTACTTCTAAGTATTGGTTAGGTGTAATGTTTTTTTGTACGGTGGCAAACTGTTCTCCATGTCTGTTAATATCGAAAACAAGGTCTTGTTTCCAAGGCCAAATTTTATTTAACGAACCCATCATAAAACCTGCAAGAGTTGCAATAGCGTAGTTATGATATTTGTGCAATAGCCAAGATACCAACCTTACGAATAGTAAAATACCTGTTGCAGCACCCGCTATAAATACGGAAATAATACCATAGTCAAGGTTGCCTAATGCGCCAACCACCAACTGGTATTTTCCCATAATAAGCAAGATAAACGCACCAGAAATGCCCGGCAATATCATGGCACAAATTGCGATTGCTCCACTTATGAAAATCATCAAATAGCTATCGTTGGTTTGAGCAGGCGACATACTTGTAATATAGTACGAAACTATAATGCCAATAATGCCTGCTATTACAACTCCAAAGGACCATTTTTTAATTTGCCTAAGAATAACAATGGAAGAAATTATTATTAGCCCAAGAAAAAACGACCATAATTGAATGGGGTTGTGCTCCATTAAATAAGTCATTAATGAAGCCAATGATTTTAAACTAATGGCTATGCCAGAAAATAGAACAATTAGAAAGTTGCCGTTAATCTGACTCCAGAATTCTTTAAATTCTCCCTTTAATAAAACCTTTAAAGAATCAATATTAATCGCCTTAATAGAATCGATTAGCTCTTCATAAATACCCGAAATAAAAGCAACTGTTCCGCCAGATACGCCTGGTACAACATCAGCTCCTCCCATTGCTAACCCTTTAGCAAATAGAAGGAGGTAGTCTTTTAATGTTCGCATGAACGTTACTGCTGCATTTCTTTAGGCAGAAAATCCATAAAGGTATCTCCACGTAATCCAATACGAATGGTTTCTAATGGAATAGCTTCATTAGGGGCAATATTACCTAGGTTAACGTTTGTTCCTAACAGTTTAATAAACCAAACTTGTTGCGCTTTTAGAGGCGCCTCCCAAATAATTTTTTCACCAGGAATTTTAGTTAAAATTTCTTCAACTAATCCTGATCTAACCTCTCCGGTTGATCTAAATAACCCTACATTGCCACCTTCACGCGCTTCGCCAATAACTTTCCAAGCACCAGCATCAAGTTCTGCTTGCATCAAGTCTATCCATTTGTAAGGAGGAATAATTTTTTCAGCATCCTTAGAACCCACCTCTGATAGTACAGTTACTTGATCCGATAATTTTCGAATATATTCACACTTTAAATCGTGATCCAGTTCGATAGAGCCATCAGATACTTCTGCAAAGGGCATATCATACTTATCCAGTATTTTTCTGTAATCATCAAATTGACCTCTTATGGCAAATGCTTCAAATAGAGTGCCTCCAAAATAAGTTGGCATTCCAGCATCTTTATAAATTTTCAATTTTTCGGTTAGCTTAGGCGTAACAAAAGATGTTCCCCAGCCTAATTTAACAATATCTGTATGTTCTGCAGATGTGCTTAAAAAATCTTCTACTTCGCGGCAGCTAAGACCTTTATCCATTACCATGGTAAATCCATTCTGACGAGGTTTTGAAGTTCGTTCGGGTATGTTTTGTAAAATGTAATTCATTATAAATTCTCTTTACGATGTTTTTCAATTATTTTGTAAAGTGCTTTTTGCATTTTCAGCTCACTAAAAAATTCAAGCAACTCAGTGTGTTTTTCAAAGTTCAAAACTAATGCATTTTCAAGAGATTTCAGCCCATCTTTGTGCATTCCATTGGCTAAATAGTAAGCGGTAATCCGATAATGTAATTCAGCTGATTCGGGGAGTTCATCTAACCCTTTTTCAATTAGGCCTATGGCCTTTAACATATCCCCTTGTTCATACACTAAAAACGACCAATCGAGCCAAGTTTGATGGTCTGTTGGGTTAAGCATAGCCGATTCTTCGTAGGCATCTAAGCTTGAAACAAGGTTGCCAACTTTATAATCTGCTTCTGCTATAGAACGCCAATAAAATGCATTTTCGGTATTAATTTTTAGTGCTTTATTAAAAAAGTGAACGGCCTCATACCACCGGTCCATTTTGCCTAGGCAATATCCAGCTCCATGTAATGGCTCGTGGTAAAGGGTTTTTAATTTAATTGCCTTTTGGTGATACTTCAGCCCAAGTTCATACTCTTCAAGATTTTGATAAGTAGTAGCAATTAAAAAGTACAATTCTGCACTCGGCCCTTCAACATCCAAGGTTTTAATAAATGCATTTAAAGCAAGTTTATATTGCTCGTTTTGGAGGTATGCATTACCTAAATTAAAATGTGCAGAGGCAAAATCATCATCTATTACAACGGCATAGTCAAATGCTTTTATGGCATTTTCTAATTGTGATAATTTTACATATAGGATGCCTAAATTATACCAGGCTAAGGACGAATAAGGGTCTTCATCAATAAATTTAGTGTAGAATGTTATGCTCTCCTCTTTTCTATCCGTAATATCTAAACAATAGGCGAGATCATACAAAGCATTTTCGTTTTTTATATTGATAGAAATTGACTTTTTTAGGTATTCTATTGCTTTGTCATAGTCTTCCATATCCTGA
Source organism: uncultured Roseivirgaceae bacterium (assembly GCA_964596935.1). Lineage (GTDB taxonomy): Bacteria > Bacteroidota > Bacteroidia > Cytophagales > Cyclobacteriaceae > JAKISE01. Next base: position 7,917 of record CAZQWZ010000057.1, on the reverse strand, counting down.
TATACTAGCCCCAAATGATGATATACTTCATCTTTGTGATCTATTAATTCAACGGCCTTTTCATATTCAACAATTGCATTTTCGTATTCGCCTATTATAGAAAAGATGGAGCCTCTTAGCATAAATATTTCAGGCTCGTTTGGTTGTAGGTTTTCTGCTAACTCAAGTGTGTCTAAAGCTTCTTCGTCTTTATCTAGGCTAGATAAAGATTGAGCCTTTAATATTAAAATATCAATAGAATATGGGTATTGACCTTCAGCAGTTTGGCAGGCGGATAAAGCTTTTTTGTGTTCGTTATGAACCGAATAGTGGTTGATAACTTCTTCAAACTGCTCTATTTCAAAGAAAAAGCTAGATTTATTTCGAAGGTGATCTTCGAATATTTTTACAACTTTATTTTCTGTTTTCTTTTTATAATTTTTTGCCATTGGCAATCGTTTTCAATCAAATAAATATACAAATATTATTAAGGATTGAAACTTTTGTTTTCCAATTTTTCACAAGTCCAATGAATAGATTCCTCTACTGGTATAAATTTGTGATTTAATAGGTTTTCAACCTTATTGGCCGAGTATAAAATGCTCAATTGGCTTAATTGTACTGCCTCTTTGGTTATATTAAATTTAGTGCCAGTAACAAATCTAACAATCCTTAAAATTAAAGCTGCAAACATAGCGAGCGAAGTATTCACTTTTAAAAAGGGTGCCCTTTTATTCATTGCTTTGGCTACTAGCTCAAAAAATGTTTTGTATGGTATGGCTCCTGCACTTACTATAAATCGCTCTTCCTTAATGTTGTTAGTAAGCAATTTGCTTGCAATTATGGCAACATCTCTTACATCTACATAGTTTAAAGTGCCTTTAGGATAGAGAGGGTTTTTATTACGAACGTGGCTAAATAATTTCAGACTAGAACTGTTCCAGTTTCCTGGCCCAATTATTACGGAAGGGTTTAGAATAACGGTTGGCAAACCTTCTTCTTGTGCTCTCCAAACTTCTAACTCTGCTAAGTACTTTGAATTTGCATAGGCGGTATTCAAAGGAGATTCTTCCCATTTAGTGTTTTCTGTTATTTTTTGAGTTTTAGTGTTTCGCCCTAAAGCAGCTACTGAACTTATAAATACAAATTTTTGAATGTTATGCTTTTGTGATAGGGTTAATAGATTTTTTGTTCCTTCAACATTAATGGTATGCATTAAATTATTATTGCTATTGTCAAAAGATACGATTGCTGCACAATGAATAACATGTGTAACTTTATCAAATGCTTTATCAAGGCCCATGATGTCTAAAATATCTGCTTCAACCCATTCTATTGCGCTGTTTATATCTTGTGTCCAAGTAGTATCACTAGCACTTCTTTTTAGAGCCCTTATAGCCTTTTTTTCTTTATGTAATTGCTTAATTATTGCAGCCCCAACAATGCCAGATGCCCCTGTTACTAAAATCATAATGTATGGTTTAGCAGTTTAGTAACATCAATTTTATTTGCTAATTTACTAGAGTATGCACTTTTAAGCATTTCTGCTTGAGCCATATTATGGCAATCAGAGCCTATAAATGCAACCACATTTTTATTAATAAGATCTTCGGCTGATTTTTGAACTTGTTTTGAATAATAACCAGTTAGAGAAAGTGCATTAATTTGAAATAGTAAACCTTGATCTATTAACTCATTTAGTAACTTCTTTTTTTCTTGGAGGTATTGGTATCTTTCAGGGTGGGCAAATACGGGCTTATACCCACTAGAGTTTAATCTAAATATTACTTCTTTAAGTATTAGGGGCTCTACGGTAAAAGAGGTTTCAAATAAAATATAATTGTCTCCAAAGGTTAGCAGTTCTTCATTATTAATAATTTTTTTATAAAAATTTTCATCCAAATAATACTCTGCGGCCGCTTCAATATCGATTTTGATGTTTGCTGCTTTTAGAGTGTTTTTTACCTCATTAAGTTTGCTGTTGATAATTTCAGGAGTGTTTTTATAATAATCACTCATAATATGTGGAGTGGTTATTAATTTTTTAAAGCCAAGGCTTATTAAATGTTTAATTACTTCAAGCGATTCTTCAACAGTTTTAACCCCATCATCGATGCCTGGCAATAAATGAGAATGAATATCTGTAAATATAGGGATGGGAGCCTTCTGCCTACTTGAAAGCCAATTAGTAAACATAATTTTGAAACCTTGTTTTAATTAAAAAAGAACTGATAAATTTTGTCAGTATCAAAGGTAACTAAAGGCTTACTTAAGATTCGTAATATCCACTTTTATTGCTAACGCCATAGCCATAGCCAGTATCGCTGGTTGTGGTGGCATTTAGTATAAGAGATAAATTATTAAATTGACCAGTGCCTAAAATCCTGTTAATATTTTGAATATAAGAGCGTTTTGAAAAATCAGCTTTTAGTACGTAGATAGGTAAATCGGCTTTTTGCATTGCTAAAAGCCCATCTGTAACCAATCCAACAGGTGGGGTATCTAAAATTACAACTTCATAATTTTTTCTTAGGAAGTCTATCATCTCCCCAAATTCATTTCTTAGTATTAACTCAGATGGGTTGGGAGGAACTGGGCCTGCAGTAATAAAGTCTAGCCCTTCAATTGAAGATTCTTGTGCACAATCCTTAACGGTAGCTTTTCCTATTAAGATTGAGCTAACACCTTTAGCATTTTTAGCTTCCTCAAAGGCAAAATGTATTTTAGGTTTTCTTAAATCTAAATCTACTACCACCGTTTTTTTTCCAGCCATTGCCAATAGTGCTCCTAAATTGGTAGATATAAATGTTTTTCCTTCAGAGCCAACGGTTGATGTTACTGATATAACTTTGCTCTCTTTATCAGGGAGCATAAATTCGATGTTGGTTCTGATAGATCGTAGAGCTTCGCTTACGGCAGACTTTGGAAATTTATCAACAATTACTTTTGCTGTTTTTCCATTTAACTTATGTTTAGGTACCGCACCCAAAGTACTAGCCTGAGTTAAAAATTCTATCTCTTGTAAGCTTTGAATTTTGTTGTGAGCTAAGTAGGATACCCCCGTAAAAAGGAACGACAATACAAATGATAAAATTATGGCAGCAGCATAAGCAAATAATGGTATTGGATAAATTGCTGGACCTGACAAACTAGCTGGTGAAAGTATTTTAATTTTTGTAACAGATCCTGCTATGGCTAATTCAAATTGATTTTTGCTCTGCATTAACGAAAGGTACATTTCTTCGTAAAGCGTATAAAACCGTTTTGATTTGTTATACTCTGTATTTTTTGATGGAAGGTTTAGTAATTGGCTTTTTAAATGTTGTTTACTTGAAGCTAAGCCATTCAACCTATCTTCAAGATCATTTTTGAAATCAGTTATTTCAGAAAGAATACCAACTCTTAATAATTCAACTTGTTGCTGTCTGGATTTAAATGTATAGGTGTTTTGTTTATAGCTTAGCCCTAACTTTTGCAAGTCATTATTTAAGAGGTTAAATTCCTCAAATGAAGCATTTAAGTGAGACGGATAAATGCCTATTTTGGGAGTTAAATTTCTATATGGAGATTGCGATAATTTTTTTTGAAGCAAATCCGCTTCAGCTATTTTCTTATCAATTTTAATTCTTTGAGAATCAAGGCCATTAATTGCATCAATGGTTCTCTTCACATCTTGGCTTAAATCAACGGTTTTGTTATCAATAGTAAACTCTTCAAAATAGGTCTCGTAGCTGTCTAACTTTTTTTCCGTTTCAAGTAATTGGCTATTTAAGTATTCGATTTTGTTTCTGTTGGCTCTTGTTTTTTCTCCTAACGAGTAATTATAATAGATAGTATCTATGGCAGTTAAAAGAGCGTGTGCTTTGTTTAAATTATGATCTGTAAAAGAAATTTTAAATGTATTAGCCTGTAGGTTTAATGGCTCAACCGATAGGTTCTTATCTATATAATTAATAAGAGCTTCTCTGCTGTTTATTCTAAAGTAAAAATCAGAACTGCTTTTAATACTAAAAAGCTTATTAAGTGAAACAACGCAATCTAAATGAGTTGTTTTTAAAGAATCTCCAAATTGCCCGGTATAGTTATATTCTTCTTCTCTAATTGAATATTTTAATGCAAACGATTTATTATCTATTACTTTTACATCGATGGGTACGTTGTAAATATTTGCACTTAAAATTTTATAGTTAACAATAAATGGTGGCGAAAGGTACTTTTCATCATCCAATATACTTCCATAGGTAAAGTATTGAGGATTTAATTTAACGGTTTCAATCACTTTATTAAAAAACAATCGTGATCTTATTAATTCCATTTCGCTTGATAGTAAAGCATAGCTGGAAGTTTGTTCATACTGTGGTAACCCCAAAACATTCGACTGGTTTTCTCGGTCTAGCTTTATTTCAGAATTGGATTGATACATCGGTTTAGTGTACCTAAGGTATAAAAAAGCCGCAAAAACTAATATAGCAAAAATTACCGCAAACCACGGATAGCTTTTTTTTATAACAAGTTTAAGTTTTAACCAATCTATTTGATGGCTGCTGCCATCGTCAATTAATTGCTCGTGGTTTTCAATATTTTGATTGAACTGAACCATTAGTTAAGCATTAAAATCAACAGAGTGGTGGTAGTGGTAATTAAACTTAGGAGAACAGAAATCTCTACTGCATTTCCTTGAAAAAATCTTTTGATTGGTTCAATATAAATAATATCTCCAGGCTGCACTATTTGGTTAGATGCATAATAGCCTTCAATGGTAGAGAAATCTACTAAAAAAGTTTCATCGCCTCTAATAAGTTTAATACTTGTTGCATTCCCATTCTCTTTCATTCCACCAGCCATTGCTATTACCTCTGCTATGGTAATATTATTATTTGTTAAAGGAAGCATTTGCCCTCCTGTTGCTCCTAGAACTGCAACCCTTTTATTAGTGTAGGTTGTAATTACATAGGGGTCTATAAAATATTCATCATAAAGTGTTTTGAGTTTTAGGTTGGCTTCGTGTAATGTTAAGCCTGAAATCTGCACATCTCCTACCATAGGTAAAAGCGTAAATCCATTCAACCTTACTAAATATTCAGGATCTGGTCTTTTTTGAGTGTTTGCACCAAAATCTTTTGAAAGCTCATATTCTGGGTCAATAATCATTTCCCCATTTTTGGTATAAACTTTTACTTTAACCAAGTCATTGGGTTGAATTGCATAGTCTCTTTCTAGAGCTCGCGCTTCGGCTGATAGCTTTGCCGCCTGAAAGCTTTCATCGTGCTTAAACATTATATTTTGCTTATAAGATTTGCAACTTATAAGTTGAGATATAATAAAAAGCAACAGAAATGTGTTCTTATTCAAAATGGTTTCGATATTGAGTGGCTAAGATAGTAAAATACCCTTATTGCATCAACTATTTTCTAAAGAAGAGATGGTATCAAGGTAACTATTAATAACTATTTTCTCATCAAACCTTTTTTCAACGATTTTTCGACTCTCTTTCCCCATCTCTTCTAATCTACTTTTTGGCAAATTTACCATTGCCTCTAACTTATTGGCTAAATCTTCAACATCTTTAACATTACAAAGCATGCCATTCACATTGTTTTCAACAATATTGGTGCAACCAGCAACATTGGTAGCAATAATTGGTTTGGCCAAACTAGCGGCTTCTAATAAAGATTTAGGAGTTCCTTCTCTGTAAGAAGGCAATACTACACAGTCGGCATTGTTAATATAGGGTCTTACATCATCGGTGCTTCCTAAGTACTCTACAATATTTGAGTCTATCCAACTGTTGATAATATCCTCAGAAATGCCTCTTCTGTGCTCTGTGTCTTTATTGCCTAAAATTTGAAAACTTGCATCGCACCCTTTTTCTTTTAAATATTTGATTGCATCAATATATTCAATAATTCCTTTATCGTGAATTAATCGACTAATTAGTAAAAAAGTAAATTTTTTATTTACTATTTTTTCAACAGGCTTAAAGTGATTCAAATTAATTCCTGACCCTGGAAGCACTTGGGTGGCATTGTTTTTTATAATCTCATTTTCTTCAAAAAACTGCTTGTCATCGTTGTTTTGGAAATAGATAAGTTTTGGGAACCTAAAAGCAAGCTTATACATACCAATGGCAATTTTTGAAACAATACCTTTGTTTAAAAAGGCAGTACCTAACCCACATACGTTATTTACAGTAGGGATGTTTAATATGCTTGCAGCAAGTGTTCCGTAGATATTTGGTTTAATGGTATAGTGTAGAATTACATCTGGTCTTATTTTTTTATAGATACCTAAAAGTTCAAATATTAAAGCAAAATCTTTTATCACATTAGCCCCACGGCTGTCCATTTTTACTTCTTTAAAACTACAGCCTGCTTCGGTTAAAAGGTGCGAGTATTCATCTTTGGGAGCAATGGCAATTACTTCATGCCCATTTTCTAGGAGTGCCTTTACTAACCCCATTCTAAAGTTATAAATGTTCCAAGAAGTGTTTAAGACAATAGCAATTTTCATAAGATGGCCAACGATTTAATGCCTACAAAAGTAGAAAAAATTAATTGTATATACATTTGAATTTCTAAATAGTAACCAGAGTGTGCTATTTGACTTGAATTTAGGAATTTACAACTAGATTTGTGGCTATGTCGAAAACCTATTCTACAGCCACTGAACAAGAAATAGCCATATTAGTAGCAGTAGCTGATCAACATACATCAGCAGAGCAATTGAGAGAACACCTAGATGAATTGGCTTTTTTAGTTAGTACTTCTGGTGCTAAAACCATTTCAATGTTTACTCAAAATTTACCAAAACCAGATATAAGAACTTATGTGGGCAAAGGTAAATTGGAAGATATTAGGGCTTATGTAAAAGCAAAAGATGTTGACATTGTGGTTTTCGATGATGATTTATCTCCTTCGCAGGTTCGTAATTTAGAAGCAGCATTAGAATGCAAAATTTTAGATAGAAGTTTGCTAATACTCGATATTTTTTCGATTAGAGCCAAAACGGCACAATCTCGAACTCAAGTTGAGTTAGCGCAATATGAATATTTGCTGCCTCGGTTAACAAATATGTGGTCGCACCTTAGCAAGCAAAAAGGAGGTATTGGCATGAAAGGTCCAGGAGAAACGGAACTTGAAACTGATAGAAGGATAGTTCGTGATAAGATTTCTTTGCTAAAAAAGAAACTTATTAAAATTGATAAACAGTCGTTTATTCAGCGCAAAAACAGGCAACGTATGGTGCGTGTTGCCTTGGTTGGTTACACCAATGTAGGCAAATCAACCATTATGAAATTGCTTTCGAAATCGGATGTATTTGCAGAAAATAAATTATTTGCAACCGTTGATTCAACCGTGCGTAAAGTAGTGATTAATCAAATCCCTTTTTTATTAACCGATACGGTTGGCTTTATTCGAAAACTACCTCACGGACTTATCGAATCATTTAAAAGTACGTTAGATGAAATTAGAGAAGCAGATGTATTACTGCATGTGGTTGATGTATCGCACCCTTTTTTCGAAGATCAATATGATGTGGTAAAAAAGACTTTAGCAGAAATAGATTCGGCTGAAAAACCAACCTTAGTAGTTTTTAACAAAACGGATAGATATACAAAAATGCACAAGCTTTCTAATGAAGAAGCTAGTCTGCATTTTAAAGAAATGCATTTGGGTAAAGAAAGCGAACAATCCGTTTTTATTTCTGCTACTGATAAACTGAATGTTGCAGAGTTTAGAGAAAAGCTGTTTGATTTAGCTGAAGAACGTTTCTATACTATTTTCCCAAACTATTTGAAAAAATATCCTTATTAAGATAGATTTGCAATCTCATTTGGCTTTACCGTCAAATTTTCTGGCCTCGTAGTTCAATGGATAGAATAGCCCGATAGTAGCAATAGCCTCATAGTTCAATGGATAGAATAGGAGTTTCCTAAAC
>CAZQWZ010000056.1:4615-13422 GCA_964596935.1 uncultured Roseivirgaceae bacterium | reverse complement strand
GCGGATTTATTAACCCTAAACTTGTTCCTGTAATGGATGATGCCGGAAACATCACAGATGTTAAAGTGGAATACCCAGCTGATTTTACAAAGCAAATGCTGTACTACGCAGAAACGTATTCTAATTTATAAAATATCATTTTGTTATTAAAAAGAACGACATCCCTTTTAGGGATGTCGTTCTTTTTTTGTGTCCATTTTACAAGTCACTCCGAAGGGGTCTTATCCATTATGCAAATAACTTTCTGCCTGACTAATATTTCTAAAACGATTCTTTTCTTTTCCGAGGTACGAGGTTTCTTTTAAGATTAGAAGATTAGCTTCTAGGCGTAGAAGAAACCTCGTACCTCGGAATGAAAAATATTAATAGAGGTAGGCACTTATGTACATATTATATTTGTCGCTAATTTCAACCATTCAACAATGGCTCATCCTTGGTTCGTGTCCTCACCATAGCCGTTAACTTAGTGGAGTTAAAAGCGCATAAATTATTTCATAATGTGTTTGTTTTTTCCACCCTGCTTCGCAGGCGGCATTCTCAATCAAGTACAGGGTCTTGTTCGGTCGGTTGTCAGTTGCATCTTTTCCTGTTTAGTTAGAATACTAAAGCTCTTTTACAATTTTTGGCAAAGCGTTGGCTCGTGCGAATTGTAAATGTGCTTGAAATATTAATAATCAAATTGCCACGTTATTCCAAAATATATAGTTCTAAATTGAAAATAATCAAATCGGTTAGATGAATAGTCAGCATCATATAAAATTTGTCTTTCATTTTTTTGATTTAGTACATTGTTCAATGAAGCAAATGGAATTAAAGCACTTCTCTTAAATTTCATATATTTACTTATGCTTAAATCAAAGCGATTATAATTATTATACTGTAAACTAAACAAATCATTACCAAAAACAGGTTCGTAGAAACCAGTATTACTATCAAAATTTGCATCTGTAATCGGATTATAATAAGTCCCTGGTCTTGCAATATATGTTAATGCCAAAAAAAATAATTTCGGATTATTATATTGTAAAGTAGTTTTTAATAAATAATAAAAATCATTTTGCCCTTTATACTCTTCATTATCAATGGTAACAGTTTGGTTTATAAACGAGTTGGCTAAAGTAAATTTGAAATATGTATAAAAATTATGTTCAAAAAACAATTCTAAACCAAAAGTATTTGTTTTATCTACGGTAAAAAAGGCATCAAGTATTTGTTCACTTGTTTCATTTTTAAAATATGTAGCTGCTGTTACAAGTGTTTTTTTAAATCTATAAGTGTAATCTAAGGCGATTTGATTACTTGATTGCAAATTATATTTTTTTTGAAAAAAATTGGGCGTTGAATAATTGTGATACTTTCCTCCACTTAATAAAAAGGATTGCCTTTTATTAAGGTTGTATTTAAGACTTAATTGCGAACTTAAATAATACACTTGATTTTCAACGGGAATATTACTTCTAAGCCCAGTCGATATTATAAATTTATCATTCACATCCCATTTTGCATATAAATAAGTTTCGAGAATAGTGTTAGAAATAGATGTTTCTGAATTTGAACTAGGAGAGTTAGGTGATAAGGCATAAAAAAAAGTTGGTGCACTATCATCAAAATTATTTTGTTGATAATCGTAAGAAACACCAAATTGAAAATCTAAATCTTCATTAAAAAACCATTTATATCCTAAAGAATTAAATAGTTGGTCTGTTTTATTTTTAGAACTTATATTGCCGAAGTCAAAATTTTGTTTTGATGTATTTATGCTACTATTAAGGCTGAATACTCCGCTATTTGTATAATAGTTTAAATTATTTACAGTAAAAAATCGTTTGTTTTTGGTTGTAACTTCGCCTCTGTAAGTAAACTGTTCGTTAAAGCCATTAAAATTTTCATCAATAAAATAGTTGTATGAATTAAATTCTACCTTTTTACCAATTTTTGAATGAAAATTAATGCCTGCATCTTTTGTTTTAAAGTTAGAAATATTTGGAAATTGCTTCTCTTGAATACCAACAAGAGCATCCGAAAATTGATAATTCCCATAAACTTGAATAAAAGAAACATCTTCTTTAATTTTTTGAGAAAGAAAAATACCAATACTTGCTAAACTTGCAGATAGTTGAAGTTGATTAGATTCTAAATTATTAATGGTCTGAATTTCAACCAAACCAGCACTTGTGTTTCCATACGTTAAAGGCGGATTGCTCGCATAAACATACATATTATCAATAATTTCTGGATTGAATAAACTAAAAAAACCTTGATTATTTAACTGACTTGCTCTCACAGGTTTATAAATAGGAACACCATTTAATATTACTCTAGACCTATCCGCAGAACTACCTCTCAAGGAAGGATTTGCAGTTTCATTTGTATTTGTGGATGCAGGAAGAGAGGTTATCGCTTTTAAAGGGTCGCCTTGAGAGACAGGATTTAAGTAAACATCTAATTTATTTAACTTTACAACAGAAAACTGTTCTGATATTGGGTCACGTGCCGTTATAATTACTTCATCTAAAGACTGTGCATTTTCTTGTAAAACTATCGCCATTTTTTCATTATAATTAATTGATGATAATAAAATTTCTCTTGTTTTATAACCAATAAAAGAAACAATTAATGTGTCGTTTTTGTTTTTTGTTTTTAAAGAAAAGTTGCCATTAAAACCTGTTGTTGTACCTTTCTGTGGTTCTGATTTTAAGTATATATTTACTGCAAAAATGGGTTCTCTTTTTTTGTCTTTTACAATGCCTTGTATAAGGTTTTGAGAGAAGCAAAAAGAAGATGTAATTAAGCATAAAATAAATAATAAAAACCTCATTTATTTACCCACTAGTTTAGATGCTAATTGATTTATGGTATAACTTTCAGGAAACTCTTTAATTCCTTCTTGAAAATATTTTTTAGCCAATTTCCATTTTTCTTTTTTGATATAGAGTTTGATTAGCATTTCATAAGATTCTTCTTTTCCCCAAGACGGTAAGTAATCATTTTTAATTTTTTGTGCAGGTAAAGAAATTGCTTTTAGTAAGTATTCTTCCGCTTCTTTTCCTCCTCCATATTTTTCAGGCGTATGTAAATCGTTACTTGCAAAAACATAATAGGCTCTTAAATTTGTAGAATCTATTGCAATGGCTTTTTTAATATTCTTTTTAATACTACTAGAAATAAACATTGCTTTCATCCCTTTAAATTGAATATCAAAACCTTGAAGCATCGCTAACAGCGCATAATCTTCAGAATTTTTATTTTTCATTTCTTCTAGTTGTTCTATACCCTTAGCGATTTCCTCTTCGGCAATTTCTTTATCTCCTTTTTTAAGATAATATATTGAAGAGTAAAACTGTAAGTAGGATTTCCAATATAAAATGATGTTGTTTTTTTTGGTTGAGTATAAAGTTTCTAATTTTTCGTAAAGTGAATCTAAATCATCATTATTTTTTGTCATAAAACTTTGTACAAAAGCATTATAAATTTCCCCCTGAATACCTACAAGCAACGAATCTTGCTGAATGGATTGAGCCTGCTCTTGATAGCTGATAATTTGTGATTTGTCAATTTCTGTTGTATTCCCTTTACAGGAAATAAATAATAGTGAAATAAAGAGTACTCGTATCATAATGTTTATGTTTTAAGTTAGTTTATAATGTAAATTAAATAGTTAAAAAAATTATTTTATATATTGTTTAATTGCATTAACATATTCTTCAAAAGCATCTATACCTGTTTTTGTAATTTCAATTGAAGTATGTTGGTAATTGTTCAAAAAGCCTTTTTTAATAGTTATATATTTTGCTTTTGCCAGTTTTTTTAATTGAACACTAATATTTCCAGAGGTAGCTTTGGTTATCTCTTTTATTTCGCTAAAATCAGACGTTCCGTTGGTTACTAAAAATGAAATTATAGACAACCGAAGTTGAGAATGTAATAAAGGATTTAGTTCTTTAAACACTTTTTCTTCTCTTATGTTGAACCATTAATATTATTCCTGGAATTAAAATAGCAATTATTGAAACTATTCCCATTAATAGAGGATGATAAATCCAATCCAAATAAAATCCTAAAAATGCTGAGACACCAATAAAAATACCAGAGTAAAGTAGTAATTTACTTTTTATAGATATTCCCGAAATTATTGTGCCGATAGATAGTAAGATTAAAAGAATAGGTGTTAAGTTTTCTTTTAAATCATCGCCAAATAAAAACCCTAAAAACATCATATTAGTTGATAAAACAATCCACAATGCAGAAATTATCTTGCTTATTTGATTTTGTCCGCTTTTGCTCTGTTTTTTTGAAAAATAATAACCTGTATAAATTGATCCAATTGGCATTAATAGATATGGATACCAATTAATGTCATAATATTCATTTTTAAGAAGTATAAACTGCGCAAAAGACGCAATTGCCAATAATGCACCCCAAAACATATAAATAAATCCGTTTTCTTCAAATTTATTTCTTGCTTGAGTAATTACTTGAGTTATTAGTTCAAGACTTTTTTCAGGCGATAAGTTATCTGTTTTCATTTTCTGTAGCTTGTATTGCCATGCAATTATAAAGTAGTTTGCATTATAAACAAAATGCAATATCAAATTATTTTTAAAAAATCATAAGTCTATTTTGAATTATGGTTGGATTGCGCTTTAGCAACAGGCCCTTTGTTTTTTTTGGCTCGTGTGTCGGCAAAAAAACAAACTGAATTTTACACTTTAAAGAGAAAGTAATAGCTTCACTTTGACAAAGTTTAATACCCAATAAGTACAAATGGTGCCCAATAATATGCTTGTGTGTATTTGTCACTATTAATCATTTTACGCTTGGCATTGGCTAAGGCTTGAGAGTAATCTTGCCCATTAAGTATATTGGTGTAAAAATCAATCATTAATTGGCTAGTAGAGTTATCTGCTACACTCCAAAGTGAAACCACCATATTATTGGCTCCAGAGTAAATAATGGCACGTGTAAGGCCAATAATTCCTTCTCCTTTAGATAGTTTACCAAGTCCTGTTTCGCAAGCAGAAAGCACCACTAAATCGGCCTCAAAACTAAGGTTATAAATATCGCCCGTATATAAACTGCCACTTGAACCATCTTTGGTAGTAAGGCAAATTTGGGAACGCTCTGGATGTACTTCATCCACAATACCATGCGTAGCAAAATGAATGATTTTACTTTTGGAAACCTCCTCTGAAGTAACGGCCAATTTTGAAGCATTAGCTTCAATAAATAAATCTATTTTGGTGCTTTTCCCTTCAAACAACCTACCTATTTCTTCTACCTCTTTTTTTGTGCCTGGCAAATAACTTAAGCCTAGTTCACTAAAGTCAACTGGGGCAAACAATGAAATAGAGGCCGTTGTATTAGAGGTGGTTTTCGTTTGCATTAAGCTAGCTGCATATAAATAGGACACCTCATATTTATTAATTAGGTAAGCATTAACGTCTTCCTTATCTGTAATAAGGGCTTCTAACGGAATAGTAGAAATTCGACCAGAAGGAATTACAATTAGTTGTTCCGTGCCTTTGGGCACTTTATCTAAACCTAATTGATTATAAAGCGAATGGCCAATCTCCTTTGATGCATCTGTGATTTTATAGTAGATGGAGTTTCTATACCCAATCATATTTTTATTGAAATCCTCACCCAACGCAAGGTTCTCAATTTTTAGACTTTTTGTGGTTACAAAAAACACATATAACCTTTCGGAGTTGCTACCAATAAAATAGCTTACCATGGTTGTTCCATCACTTAGTTTTGCCTGTAGCTCCGTTAAAGAAGGTGTTTTAATATTATACTTTAAAGCAAAGTAATCGGGGTAATTGGTTTCAAGTGCTTTCTTAAAAGTATCATAGGCTTGGTTCCATTTAAGCAAATCTGCAGTTAATGGTTTACGAGCCTCTTGATTAGCCGTTTCGGCTAATTTTTGCTCTAGGTAAGCAATTTCTCCTTTAATTTGCTTTTCCTTGGCTAGTGTTTCATCAGGAATACCCGCAAAACTTTGGGCATTTGCATCGGCAATGGCTTCTAACAATACGGCTGATTTACTTTTATCAGCAAAGTAGAAAGCCTTTTCCCTATACGATAGCTTATTCCACTTTACTTCTGCCATTTTTAAACTAACTCTAATGGCAGATTCGTACACATCTGAAGCCACATTGCCCAAGGCAATTTTATCGGCTTCACTTGTTCTAAACTGTCTAATTTTATCAATTATTTTATCGGCTAAAATTAGCAAATTATAGGCTTGTTCTAAATCTTTTATCTTAAGGCTAAACTGGGTATGCAAATCTTCAAATGCTAGCGCTTGTTGTAAAATACTTACTAAATAGATGTCTGCATTTAAATAGCCATTAGTGGGTGGTATATCATAAACATTAGTTGGAATAAATCTTTCAAGGTTAGCTTTAAAAGCATCCTCGAAGCTTTTAATAGCTTTATCAAACTTACCTTGCAATAAATAGGTATTCCCCAATAAATTAAAAGTTGCAGCAACTTCGGGGTGCCTTGGGTCATAGGATTGACTATAAATCATCATTGCTTTTTGCACATAATCCACAGCAAAACGATAATCTTCTGTAGCCAAAAATACCGAAGCCAAACTTGTATATACAAACGCCACAGAAGTTGAGTTTTTACCATTAAGCTCAAGGCGAATGTCAAGTGCTTTATCCAAACTAATTAGTGCATCACCGTATTCCTTTTGGTTGCTAAAGGCAAGACCTATATTAACATAAGAAGTAGCAATTTTATCTGGTAAACTTGCCGTTTCATATATTTTTTTTGCCCGTTCGTAATACTCAATAGCCAATGCGGGTTGTGTGGTGGCGTAAACCAATCCAATATTATTAAGCGAAGCTGCAACTTCGAGTGGTTCATTAAGATTTTCTCGGTATTGAAGTGCCACTTGGTGGTATTGCAATGCTTGCGAACTTTTACCCATAGACCATAAGGTAACAGCAATATTATTATAGGTTTTACCTAAAAGATGGTTGTTGTTTGAATCCTCCCTTTCAATAATATCTTTGGCCTTTTCAAAATTTTGAAGAGCCTTTTCAGCATTCCCTTTTTTCAGCCAAACCTCTCCTAATAAGTTTAAGTACGTTGGATTATTAACTCCACTACTCTTTTCTAATACTTCAAGTGCTTTATTTTCATCGCCCTTGTTCAAATATTCTTGAGCCTTTTTAATTGATGTTTGAGCCGAACTTGCAATTGATGAACAAAGTATAACCAATACAACTAATAGGATATTTAGTATCTTTTTCATATCCCTTTAAAATCTAAATAAGTAAGCAATAATCATTACATTATGCCTTGTAAGGCCATCGGGGTTAACCTCCCTATCCGTTATTTTTTGCCCGTAGGTAAACTTAACCGTATTGTTAATGTTAAAATTATAAGTGGCTCCGCCTAATGCCGTTAATGCCATTCCTGTTGTTCCATCCAGTTTGCGATACTCTCCTGTGTTTCTATCCACTATTTGATCTTTCGAAATTCTAAAAATGGGCAATAAACCAATATTAAAACTATACTTGGTAAATCGAAAGTTGCGTTCAACTCTTAACATTATGTCAGTTCCTCGTTTCAAGAGGTTGGCATCATCATAAGATCTTACATAAGATTCGCTTGGGTAAATTGGTGGATACAACCACTCCTTTGCCCACCAAGTATTATTATTGGCAGTTAGTGCCATTTGCACGCCTGTTGCAATTAACCATTTTGATGAAATAAGAGAAGCTCCTGCAATAAAGTCAACACTTCCCAAACTAGTTTGGTAATACATTGGAAGAACTAGCCCTTCAGAACCAGGCACTTTCTTTCCACTAGATTTAATAGCAGAATCGTTTATTGGGATTTTTGTTCCTATGGTAGCACTTAAGTCGAAATTGTCCGTATAAATTAGTCGTTGTGTTAAACTAAGCGAAATATCTCCTAATCCTGATGTATTATCAAAACTGCCTTTTACAGAGTAATAGGGTAATTTAATCTGCCCAGATAAGTTTTCAGTAATACTAAACCCAGCATCTAAATTAATTACGGTTATAACAGGCGTTAAATCTGTGCTCCCTTGATAATAGCTAAGTTCAATTGAGCGCAATTTCAAATTTACTTTTTTATTAAACGCTTGGTCTGGTTTCATAGCACCCATGGTGCAAAAACCAGCATCGCTACAACCTTGCCCATTGGTAGTGCCCAAGAAGATAAACGGTAACAGTACAACTAAAATTAGTTTATTCCATTTCATTTTTTAGCGGTTAAAATGAAAGCCCAACAAATAAAGCACCAAGCCCCAACAGTAAATATATTGAAATAAATACAATAGTGAAAATCCCCATAAACTTATAATGAGATTTTAAGTTGATAAAAGCTTCATCTATATTTTCTTCATTACTATGTAGCAATGCTTCTTTCATGTTAGTTGAAAACTTAAAAAGGT
The DNA here is from genome assembly GCA_964596935.1 of uncultured Roseivirgaceae bacterium. Lineage (GTDB taxonomy): Bacteria > Bacteroidota > Bacteroidia > Cytophagales > Cyclobacteriaceae > JAKISE01. The sequence continues at coordinate 4,985 of CAZQWZ010000056.1, read as the reverse complement.
AGTAAATAGGGAAAAAGTAAATAAAACCAAAAACAGCGTAAATAAAACCAAAAATATAACCCGGGAAAGGCATGCTTTCATTACCTAGTGCACCCATTATAGTACTCATTTAAAATCCTCCAATTACAATAAGGCCAACAAATACGAACCCTAAAATGGATAAGAAGAATGTCCATTTTCGAGTTTCATTAAGACTATGTTTCGATTTTTCTGAGATGTTCATACGATGATTGGGTTAAGTTTTAAAAATAAGATGCTAAAGATATTACAAAATATAGATTTTGTTTAAATAAATACAGGTTTGTCGATACAATTGGTGTGTCTGTCGATATGTTGTAAACAAATGTGGAATACACCGTTACTTTGAATA
>CAZQWZ010000056.1:0-4515 GCA_964596935.1 uncultured Roseivirgaceae bacterium | reverse complement strand
TATTCCTATAAAAAAGAAACCCTTCTAATTATAGGTTGTAGGTATCATTATTAGTGTAGTAAATAATTACTCTTTCTTAAACCACTTGCCAATTTTCTTTAGAACCCCGTCTTTGGGTTCTTTTTCAGCTTTCCTCTTTTGAGCATTTTTTTGCCTTTCCTCTTTAGTAGGAAACAGCCACTTTCTTAAAATAAACTCTTCTTTGAATGGATCACAATCCAACTCTTTGCCCCATTGCTCGTTCATTTTTTTGAAAGGCACTTGAGTGTAGTTTCTAAACTTGGCATCCTTGTTAAGAGACTGGTAAAAGCCTGCCCAAATAGGTAATGCCATGGTGGCTCCTTGACCAAGGCTAGTACTTCTAAACCGGATGGCAGGGTAGGCTCCTCCCACCCAAGTGCCTGAAACAAGGTTAGGTGTAATGGCCATAAACCAACCATCTACATTGCCTTGGGTGGTACCCGTTTTACCTCCCATTGGGTTGGTAAGTTTATACCTTGTTCTAATAGGTTTACCGGTGCCATCATCTACTACTCCTTCTAATAATTTGGTCATTTGAGCTGCCGTTTTAGCACTTAAGGCTCTTACACGCATTACTTCTTTATACTCGTATAATACATTGCCCTCCTTATCTTCAATGCGTAAAATGGCGTGTGGTCTCACTTTATAACCACCATTTACAAACGTGCAATAGGCTGCTACCATTTCTTGGATAGAAATACTTGCCACACCCAATGCTAAAGAAGGCACTTTAGGCATGTTAGAATGAATACCCATTTTATGAGCTTGTTCTATGGTGGTATTTATGCCCACTTCATTCAATAAATTAACGGCAACCGTATTCACCGATTCTTCCAACGCTCCTTCCATCGAATATTTGCCTTCGTAATTACCATGGTCGTTACTTGTTTTCCACTCACCTTCTTTTACTTTAAAAGCTTGTTGCTCTGCTTTAAAATAAGTGCAAGGCGAAATATTATTTTCTAGTGCAGTAGCATACACCAAAGGTTTAAAGGTAGAACCTACTTGCCGTTTGGCATTGAGTGCTACATGATCGTACGGAAAATATCTATAATTAATGCCCCCAACCCAAGCTCGAATGGCACCATCGCTGGGCTGCATAGCTAAAAAACCTGCTTGCAATTGCTCCAAATGATGCTTTAACGAATCCAATGGGCTCATTGATTTTGTAGTTGAGTTTGGCCAATCAAACACCCGTATTTTAGAAGTAGTATTTAGTTCTTTTTTACTTCTACCATTGGCAATTTTTGCGGTCTCCTTTTTTAGTAGTTTTTGATTGTTTGTCCAAAGTGTTCCGTTCCAATGTGCATCAAATAGTACCTGCAATTTTTGCATATGGGTACTCATTGCTTCTTCGGCATATTGCTGCATTGTGGCATCTAACGTAGTATAAATTTTTATGCCGCTTTTTGATAAATACAAATCCGTTTCGTGTTCATTATTATACTCCTCTAAAAAAAGCGTTACTTTCTTTTTAATAGTTGCTAAAAAGTAAGGAGCCAGCTTGCCATGTGGTTTTTGATAATCAACGATTAACTCTAATTTTTGAAGCGAATCGCATTCGGCTTGTGTTAGCATATCTTGCTTTATCATTAGGGAAAGCACAAGGTTTCTCCGCTTTAGCGAAGCTTCTGGATGACGAACGGGGTTATACGAAGTAGTAGCTTTTAGCATTCCTACTAATACAGCAGCTTGCTGTTGGTTTAAGTTTTTGGCTGAAGTATTAAAATATCGCGTGCTAGCGGATTCAATGCCATACACATCTTCGCCAAAAGAAACCGTATTTAAATAGAGTTCAAGGATTTCTTCTTTGGAATAAATCTGTTCCAAATTATAGGCTGTAATCAGCTCTCGCATTTTATTAATAGGGTAGTAAAATACTTTGTATTTTTTACGAGGATAAAGGTTTTTAACTAATTGTTGTGTTAAGGTACTTCCTCCACCAGAAGATCCTTTTTGTAACAGAATGGTCTTAACAACCACTCTGCCTAGACTCCTTAAATCAATGCCTTGGTGCTCGAAAAATCGTTGATCTTCCGTGGCTATTAAGCCGTTGATAAGTTTAGGGCTTATCTCATTATAAGAAATCGGAGAGCGGTCTTGCACATAAAATTTACCGATTTTCTTATTGTTTACGTCCAATACAATACTTGCTTCTAAATGCTTGATGTTGTGCAATTCGTCATCTAAAGGCAATGGGCCAAAGAAACCCTTGAGTACCATAAAAAAGAACACAATAGGGCCAATGATTGCAGCTAACACAAGAAAACTAAGAAGCTTAAAAAGAAGTTTCTTCATTATTTAATTAGGTACTTAGTGGTAAACCAACGTTCAAATACAGGGTCTAAAAATTCAATTTTGGGAGCTAATGTATCAATAATCTCCTTTTTTTCAAGTGCCCCTTTTATACGTGTAACGTTACTGGATGAGCCCAAATTATATTCCTTTAGTATTTCTTTTCTATGAAAGTTTTCAACGCCATTTGAGAGCGCTTTTAAAAACCTTATTTGAGTAGTAGAAAGAAGTTCCATTTCTCTACTAAAAAACATATTGCTCTGTTTTAATAAATCGCTAACTCCTAGTGCAAATATGCCTTTGGTAACCTTTTTAGTTGTTCTAACCCAAACCAAATGCGATAATTGTTGCACGTAATAAGATTGGTTTTTTACAGTTGAAACTATTTTCTCTGCATGGTTTACATCTATTGTCTTTTTAGTAGCCTCAAATTGTTTGCAAATAAAAGGTATCCAATGTTCTGTTTTAATTTTTTCCAAAAACATAATGTCTCCAAATTTGTAAAAAGGCATTTGTTTATTCTGAAAAATATCCATCATCATATGTTGTTTACTGCCATACAAACAATAACTCACATGTTTATGATGTTGCCACGATGAACGCAACCTCTGTTGAAAAAGCAATGGGTTATTAAATTTTGCTAGATTTTGAAATTCATCTACACAAATAACAATTCTTATATTCTTTTCTTTGGCTATTTTTTCTGGGAGATCAAGCACTTCTTGATAAGCGACTTCAAGTTGGCTGTAGTCTAACGAAATCTCAAAATCGTTTAATGGATCCACACCAAAAGAGAAATTGGGACGTAGTTTTCCCAAGAACATCTTTGCCACTTTTACCCATTCTTCCATTTTTGAGGAGGTGGTCTTTATTACTTCCCGTGAAAGCACTTGATAAAATTCTGCTTCGCTTTCTATTTGATATAAGTCGATAAAACAAAAACGAGTATTTCTTGATTCTATGTCAAGAGCCACTTGTTTAACCAACGAAGACTTTCCCCATCTTCGGGGAGAAATTAGCATAGTGTTTAAGCCCCCTTTTAGATTTTGAGCCAAACGTTTTCTTTCTTCTTTACGATTTATGAATTGCGCTTGCTTTACAAGTTCTCCATACTCAAAAGGTAGTTCCATATAACAAATATATGCAACAAACCTGTGTGTCGCAAACCTGTGTGTCGCAAACCTGTGTGTCGCAACTGGCGCAAGTTTAGCGAAGCGTAACTTATGCCTATTATGAAAACAAGGGTTTGCAACCCGTTATATTTTCCATTTTCTTCCACTATCCTATAAATTCAACATTAAGCAATCCTTTCTGCCCTGCATAATCTCTTGCACTACTGTATAAATAATGTTCTGGTTCTTCTACTATTCCTGCTTCTACAGGATTGTTATGAAGGTAATTAAGCCGTTGTTCCATTATTTTATTAGTAGATAACTCAATTGGGTGGTTGTCTTGCCGCCAAAACTGATAGTTCTTATTATTACTGTTTCGTTCTCCTGCTTTTTTAAAAATCCACAACATCCCCGCCTTTGCCGAAATGGCTTCGTGCAGGCAGGCAATTCTTTCTGCTTTCCTGTTTATTTTCTTCTATAAGTTTTATCAACTGTTTTGAAGTATGCTTTTTAAAATCTCTGATACTATTTTCTTGCTTTATTCCTTCTGTTGAAGATATTATTAAATGAACATGGTTGCTCATTATACACCAAGCGTACAGTAAAAGCCCTTTGTTTTCTTGACAGTATTTTAGACTATCGATAAGCACATTTTTATACATTCTACGAGTAAAAACATCAACCCACTCTACCACAGCAAATGTGATAAAGTGCAGCTTTGTTTGATCTCGTATTTTATGCCAATCCAAAGGATTCCTTCGGAAAGGCATCCTAAATGATATTTTGTACTCATTGTTCTTTTACCATTTACCGAGTCAAAGATTCTGTTTCTCATTTATAAATCACAAAGAGCAAATCGAATTAAAGAACATAAATGGGACGTTAAGTAAAAAAGAAACCTTAACCCGAAAAATTCATCATAAGGTGGTAAAAAAGGGTGTAAAGTGTTATCTTTAAGGTAGTTAACAACAAAAACAGCACTTTATAAAACACCCCATTTTGAGCAATAAAGATACATTATTTTACAGAGGAAACACCTCTATTTCTGTTGATTTTTCTGCTTCAGAAATTAGTACTGATGGGTCAC